>JBFJTO010000128.1:0-4911 GCA_041625295.1 Acidimicrobiia bacterium
CACTACACACATCTGACAACTCGGGGCGCGCCGATAGCCGACCCGAATGTCAACCAGAGGACCCCCACCGGTGACGGCCTGGTGGGGGTTTCTTTGACTGCTCCCACACCGCCAAGCACTGCCTCGTCCGTCGCACCTCGCTTTGAGCTACGACTCCCGCGGTTGGAAGGGGTTCAACCACGCCACCCGAATAGATCCTGATCTATCAAACGCCCCATCAAACGCGCAAGTGTTCTTCTGATCCTGAAAGAGCCGAGGCCAAATGCTTCTCGGCACGAGTAAAGAAGGACCTGATGTCACTTTTCATGGATGTCCACAACATCGAGGGCGGAGTCTCGGCCGCCGATGTCGCCGAAGCCCACCGTGCGGATCTCGAGACCCAGGGAAAGTATGGGGTGAGCTATCGCCGGTACTGGGTCGACGAGGAAGCAGGAAAGATCTTCTGTCTCGTCGAGGCCGACGACGCCGACACAGCCGCCACCGTCCACCGGGAGGCACACGGCCTTGTCGCCGATGAGATCTACACGGTCAGCGAACACAGCTGACCGTTTCCAGATAGGCACCGTCGTCGGTGCTCGTGGAAGCTTCGGTTTCGGTGGTTGCGGCCGCCTCTAGGCAGCCATGGCTCGCCGACCCATCAGGTACCCCACGTAGATCACGATCAGGGTCGTCAGGCCTGAAGCTATCGGGAACAGCACGAACGTCGTGAACGTGGACACCCCGGACAGCGACTCGATGATCCCGAAGACCAGTCCCGCCAGGCCGGCCAACATGGCCAGCCATCCCAGCCAATCGGGATAGGTGTTCGACAGCTTGAACGCATAGCCGTAGAGAGCCGCGGCAACCCCGAAATACACGAAGCTCCAGATCAAGAACACGCCGCTGGTGACGCTGTAGCTGGCGACGACACTGTCGATGCCGAGGGCGCCGACTGCGACGCTCCACTGGGTTCCGATTGCGAAGGTCACAAGACCTAGCGCCGTGCCCACAGTGACCGCACCCAGCCCCAAATGGGCCCAATACGAAGCGTGGCCACCCTCGATCGTCTTGGTGATCGCATGGAATGCCACGAGCAGAAGCAACAGGGCGACGATCACGCCCAGCTGAATCAGTTCCCATCCGGTTGTGTTGCTCGCCGTGTCCAGAAAGGCCCTGGGGTCTCCAATCTTGGAACTGTCGGGTCGCGGCGACACCACGTTCACCACAAGCGCCAACAGTCCCCCGATGATGGCGGTCCACGAGCCCACGCGAAGAACTATTCGGTCAGCCATTTCTCTCCTTCCCTCCATGCACCTCGTTGCGAGGAGCGCCTAGATCTGATCCAGAACAAACATACCGAAGTGCATGCGCCCGCGGCGGGCCGAGAGTGGTGGAAACCACCGGGCGCCGCCGCCTGTCCATCGGCCGTTTGCCCGTCACACGCCCAGCAACGCTCCAGCCAGTTCGGCAAGTGCACGGGCGAGGGAGCCGTTGTCCTCGTGACCGAGGACCTGCACACAGACGTGGTCGGCACCTGCGTCGAAATGGGACTGCACTCGGGCCACCACCTGGTCGACTGAGCCCCAGGCGATGGCTGCGTCGATGAGGCGATCCGAGCCGTCCCTGGAGATGTCCTGGGTGGTGAACCCCAGTCTGCGCCAGTTGTTGGCGTAGTTGGGAAGCCTCAGGTAGTGGCGTGCCCAGGCGCGCGCCGTCGCCCTGGCCGAGGCGGGGTTGGGGTCGAGCACCACCGACTGTTCGACCGCAAGCACCGGTTCGGTCCCGAGCACACCCCGGGCCCGGCGGGTGTGTTCCGGTGGGACGAAATATGTGTGAGCTCCCAGGGTTTGAGCGGCGGATAGAGCCAGCATCCGGTCGCCGAGCGCCGCCAGCATGCGCTGAACCGGAGCGGCCAGCGCTGGTTGGTGCGGGACGGCACTGTCCATGGCTTCGAGGTAGAGCCGGGTTCGCTCCAACGGACGCTCCCAGGGGATGCCGCGCCGCTCGGTCGTGTATTCGTGGCCCACCCCGACACCGAGGACAAGGCGGTCGCCGTAGGCATCGGCGAGGAGGTTGGCTCCGGATTGGAGCACCTCGGGGGGCCGGGCGGTGAGGTTGGCGATGCCCGATGCGACGGTGAGACGGTCGGTGGCGGCGAGAAGAAAGGAGAGCAGCCCGACGATGTCACGGGAGCCCCCACCCTCGGGCACCCAAAGGGCGGAATACCCGAGTTCCTCGACCGTTCGGGCGACGCTTCTGATCTGTGCAGCCGGCATCGAGTCGAATGCGAACGTCCAGATGCCCACCCGCCCGAGACGGGCCCGGAGGAAGTCGTGTGCCGTGCTCACCAGCCCAATGTAGGTGCAGCGTCGGCGGTCACGACGACCTCGCCGCCGGATCCGGCCCGCCTTTGATCTTGCCCGTGATGATGAACCTCACTGGACCCATGATTGCGCCTCTTTCCTGAATGGGGTATTGATGCAGCCGTACCGGTAGCCGATGCTTATGCATCGGTGAACGGATCCTGGCTCGCAAAACTCCAGGCCGATGACCTGGAGTTTTGCGTCTCATTCAAGAAGGCGGTGAAGCTAGATGACTTCCACCTCTTCATAGAGTTCGATCCTGGGCTTGTCGACGACCCCGGCCTCACCCATTTTCGTCTTGAGATCCGGGTTGTCGAGGAACGCATTCGCTGCGTCAACAGAGTCGAATCCCGCCACAACCGTGACGAGGTTGGCGTCGCCAACAGCTCGATTGACACGGGCGAATCTCGCACCGCCTGACGTTGGTGGGAAGGTGTCGTAAACGGCCTTCCACCTGTCGTAGTCCAGGACACGGTGATTGATAGCTGCAACGATCATGAGTCTCCTTTGGTTGCCGTCGCATCAAAGACCCTACCCAGAGAAACACTTGACCCGACGGTCAACCCGTCGATTTCTCTGCACAGTGTGCACAAAGGCAGCAGTCTGCAAGCCGCCAAGGAGGTCAACGGTCCAACACGACCGAAATGTGAACTGGCTTCATACGACCTCCTGGCACCCACTCTGACGGCCAACACCGACAGAAACGGCCGACTTGGCCGCTGGGCGAGAACTAATACGACCTCCAATCGGTCGCTGTCAATGGGGGGTCACCAGGATCCAAGAACCGCCACCACAATCCGCATCCCCCTCCCGGCATCCGCTAGTACCCATACGGCCCATGAGCGGCGGCGACGAGGGCATCGTCGCGAGTGCACCTGCCTCCCGCCGCTCTTATCGCTTCGGCGACCGGTTCGGGATCTTCGAAGTAAAACCCTTGTCCATCCAACGCCGTCGTGAACACCCAACGGTGAGCTTCGGCTTCAGCTTGGATCTCCTCGGACAGGGCCTCGAAGACTCTCCAATGGGTGTCTAGTTCAGCCGGCCACGGCCAATACTGACTGTCGTAAATACGTGATGCGATCCACGATGCGTTACTGGCAGGTCCGTCAGGGAAGCATCCCTCGACTTCCAATTCTTCGATCAATTCGGTGACGATCTCGTCCGCCGTTTCGTCAAGCCGTCTCTGGACTTCTTCAAGAGTGCCTCCACGTTCCACGACTTGCCACGCTGCGGCCAGAGCTTCGGCTTCGAGCCGTTCCATGAATACGAACCTTCCCGATCCGGGGCCATAGACGAGATCGCACCCACCCTCGATGACGACCTGCGGGGCAGGAACTTCAAGGAAACATGCGATCCGGTCGGCAGCGTCCTCAACCAGGGTCCTCATACGGCCCTCGGCGCCCAGGATGTGGGCACCGTGGCGGATCAGAAACGTCCTGGCACCGACCATGAGAACTTCGACAAGACGACGCGAGAACAGATCCCGGTCACCCGAACCGACCTCATCCCGGACCCATTCAGTGAGCTCAGTCGTGAACGTTGCATGAGGGTCGTCAGGTTCCGCAGATGTGTAGCTCAGCCCGCCGAGCCACATCACCTCACCATCGAATTCGACACCAACCAGGCATTCGTAGGTGTGAAGTTCGATTCGCGGCCCGATCGGCGGGTTGAAATCTCCAAATTCGACGCTGGCGCAAGCTTCAGAAAACGTGGTCGGTTCTTCGACCGGTTCGACCGGTTCAAAGACCCGCAAGAGGCGCTCATCCGCAATACCCGACTCTGCTGCGACGATCACATCCGCGTCGGCGTGGATTGCAAACACACCCACGGGGTCCCGAAGTGACGACACATGCATCACCGACGCCGGTTCCCGGGACAAATCCACACCGGTCCGGTCGAGCCACGGTCCGACCTCGGTGAGTTTCCAGACGGACATGCGTACGAACCCGGGGCGCCGCAATGCCTTCTGCAAGCATTCACCAGAGCATGCTGCAACAAGGTGAGGGAGATCATTCCACCAGGCGCGGCCACCAACTTCGGAGTCCAGGCACTTGTCCAACTCGTCGGTTGTGGCAACGACTCCTACGACTTTCACACCGTCGGGGGTGGTGTGGTTCCGCAATTGCCACAGCCCCCGGATAAACAGATCGCGCAACCCGTCGCTAACGGGCGATCGGAATTGAGTGCCGCCTCCCATCTGCGCGTCACCGTCCAGGAAGGAGCGCCGAAACATCGGCCCAGCCGGCCAACCCAACAGGAACCTGGTACCGCAGGCACGACAGGCCCGGTCCGGGGAATTCGCATACCGCATACATCCGCCCCTAACCGGTTCGTCGAATCCTCCCAGGGAAAACCCGAGCCCATATGCAATCCGAACGGTCATCGTCGAACCACACCCGGGACAAGGAACATCGGCCAACCGGCCGCAGACAGAACAATCACCGAATCGCATCAGTGCCTCCTTATCGGTCCTGGCGGTACCACCGTGTCCGGAGACTGGTTGGTGCGGTTTCGTAGGGCCAGGTCCCTCAACCGCTCTGGATAAGTACGTCGGAATTGTAGCGGGCGG
>JBFJTO010000129.1:0-4861 GCA_041625295.1 Acidimicrobiia bacterium
GGAATCCTCCATGTCCACTGTCACGGTCGTTCCCCGATCTGCCGCCCTTGCGGCGAGCTCATCGAGGCTGGACGCCGCCAGCGACTCGTCCAAGGCCAGACCGAGTTGGGTGAGCTTTATCGAGATGTTCGCTGCCAAGCCTTCGGAGGCGATCGTGTCCAGGCATTCGAGGTACCCCTTCAAGGCGTCCGAGGCGCCGCCCTCGTCGTGGACCTCTTCACCGAGAAGGTCCATCGACACGACCATCCCGGCAGCGGTGAGTTGGTGGGCCACCGCCACCGCCTCCTCCAGCGTCTCACCGGCAACGAATCGTCGCGCCAGCGCCTTACCCGGCGGTGTCGCCACAACGGCATTGCGGACCAGCGGGTTGTGGGTGGCCGCCACCACCATCTTCGTGAAGAGGCTCATTCCCCCGACCCCAGCTGGCGGCTTCTCTGCGCGGCAGCCCGCACGGCGTCCTCGACCATGGCCCGGAAACCCCTCTCCTCGAGAACGTGCATCGCCGCAGCAGTGGTGCCACCGGGGGAGGTGACCTGGGCGCGCAACTCGGCCGGAGTGCGGTCGGTCTCGGTGAGAAGGTGGCCGGCACCGCGAATGGTCTTGTGCACGAAGTATTCGGCGATGTCGCGGGGCAATCCCTCGCGGATCGCCGCCTCGGTGAGGGCCTCGGCAAGCAGGAATGCGTACGCGGGACCGGTGCCAGACACAGCCGTCACCGCATCGAGAAGTGACTCGTCCATGGCGCTGACCGCTCCCACCGCGGCCATCACGGCGATCGCCCTCTCCACATGCTCGGCCTTCACATGGCGTCCCGCGGCGATCCCGGTGATGCCTTCTCCCACCAGGGCGGGCGTGTTTGGCATCGCCCTGATCACCGGGATTCCCGGCATCACTGCTTCATAGACGGCGATCGGCACGCCGGCAGCGATGGAGATGACGACTTGATCGGGCGACACGTGGTCCGAGATCTGACCGAGCAGCGCCGTCACGTTGCCGGGTTTGACCGCTACGACGATCACGGCTGCGCCGCTGATCGCTTCGACAGGATCGAGCAGGCACAGGACCCCGGTCTCCGCCATGACCGGGCCGACCCTGCTCTCCCTGCGCACGGCACCGCGCAGATCGGATGCGTCCCATCCCGCCGACAGGAGGCCGGTGATCATGGCCCGCCCCATGGCTCCGACACCGATTATGGAAACTGGAGGACGCATCGCAGAGATTCTACGGCCCTACATCCGCGCCCTGATGAGTTCGATGATCGTTGCCACGGCGCCGATCCTCATCCCGCCCGGGATGATGATGTCTGCGTGGCGCTTGGAAGCCTCGACGAACTCGTTGTGCATCGGTCGTACCGTGGCGATGTATTGCGCAAGCACCGATTCGACACTCCGTCCCCTCTCCCGGATGTCTCGCTCGAGTCGTCGGGCGAGTCTCAGGTCGGAATCAGTGTCGATGAAGACCTTGAGATCGAGCAGCGACCGGAGATCTGGCTCCGCAAGCACGAGGATGCCTTCGACCACGACCACCCGGGCAGGAGCAACCAGAACGGTTCGATCCGACCTCAGGTGTTCCGTGAAGTCGTAGACCGGATGATCGATGGGTTGTCCGGCCCTGAGCGCCTCGAGATGTTTGACCAGAAGATCGGTCTCCAGCGAGTCCGGGTGGTCATAGTTGACCCGGGACCGCTCCTCGTGGCTGAGCTCGGGCATGTCGCGGTAATACCAGTCGTGCTCTATCAGGACCACGCCCTCGATCGCCTCGACAAGCGCTTCGGCGACCGTGGTCTTCCCGGATCCGGATCCACCGGCGACGCCGATGAACAGAGGAGTGCTGGGCGCCCATTTGTCGGGTTCGAAGCGGGGAGCCGGTGGGAGCGCCATTGCTCCCGATGCTACCGGCGTTCACATCCCGGCTCGTCTCGAGTCCTGCTCGGGAACTCTGAAGCGCTGACGGATGTCGGAGAGCACGCCCGGGACCAGTGTCGTGTCCACCGGGCTGATTATCGATCTCATCTCCCTACGTCTCTCCTGAGCAGGCTCACGATCATCCTCGATTCCTGGCTCTGGTGCCGGTAGCGGCGGTTCCGGGGACACGGCATCCAACATGGCAGCCTCCAGGACGCCCAGTCTGCGGAACAGTGAAACCACCGAAACTGCCCGTGAGCGGCCCAAACTTGCTTCGAGGTCGGCAAATGTGAAGCGGCCGATGGCGGCAACGAGCAGTGGCCATTCGGTCACCGACACCGTCAGTGAGTCTTCGATTCGAGAAGAGACTCGCAAGGCCCGAGCATCCATCAAGCCGGATTCGGAGAGATCCTGCTCCTCGGCGTACAGGACAGCCGCCGATTCGAGCATGGCGGGAATCTCGAATCCCTGATCGCCCTCGGGAACGTTGTCATGGCTGATCGTGAAGTAGCCACCCGCCATGGTCTGGATCACGTAGACCGTCTCGACGACGAGTTCGAAGTCGTCGAGGCCCCCGGCGCCCGATGACATCTCGGCTCCGACGATTTTGCCCCCACGGAAGTGGATGATGCCGAACCGACCGTCGTGCTCGACCTTCAACGATGCAGTTTTCTGAGTGATCCGGAGGATCTGCAACAGATCAGCAACGCTCCACTCGCCCAATTGTCCAGACAGGATCATTGTTCTCGACTCCGCGACACCTGGCGGTCTTATCGTCGGATTCGGGTCGACCCTTGAATGACCTCTTGGTGGATTTACCGGGTGTTTTCGCGAACTAGCGCGGTTTCACACACAGAACCGGCACACGGGAGTCGTGAAGTATCTCCAGGGCGTTCGAACCGAGCAGCACCTTGCCGGTGGTCGAACGCTGGCGAACGCCAATCACGATCAAGGATGCGTTGTGGTCATTGACCGCAGCGATCACGTCCTCAGCCGGTGTCTTGCCACGCACGAACTCATGCGTGCAATGCTCGACACCTTCCGCCTCCAGGCGGTTGTGGGCTTCCTGCACGGCTTCGCTGGCGGCGACGTATTCCTCGGCCGGTTCCTTTCCTCCACCCAACATCGAGTGAATGAGTGCGACCTTCATGTTGCGCAGCTTCGCTTCGGAGATCGCAACCTCGAGCGCAGTGTGGCCCTGAGGCGTATCGATGTATCCGACGACGATGGTTCCCATCGATCCTCCTGAATCGTCCCTGGCCGACGCCCGATCCCGGGTTCCGGGAAGCGCCGATCGGTTCCTGCCAGCGACACTAAGCGATACCCGCGATCTCGTGCAACCCTCAATGCGGCCCAAGCCGGTCCGTCGTCACCCCGGTTGACCGCTCGCCCACACTTCCGGGGCTTCTCCATCCGTTGCGCCACCACCGCGATTTGCAGGCCAAGGTCCCACAGCGAGCAGGCTTCTGGCCCGATGAGGGCTCCGATCGGGCAGGTACCATCGGAGATTCATCGCCGCGAGAGGACCGAACCGTGACAACGATGTTGACCATCGACGGCAACGAGGCCGCCGCGAGAGTGGCGCATGCTCTCAGTGAAGTCATCGCCATCTACCCGATAACCCCGGCGTCGCCCATGGGCGAGCTTGCCGATGCCTGGTCGGCCAGGGGCCAGAAGAACATCTGGGGGGTAATCCCCGACGTGATCGAAATGCAGAGCGAGGCCGGTGCCGCCGGAGCCGTGCATGGATCCCTGCAGGCGGGTGCCCTCACATCGACGTTCACGTCGAGCCAGGGCCTTCTGCTCATGCTCCCCAACATGTACAAGATCGCCGGCGAGTTGACGCCCGCAGTCATCCACGTGGCCGCGAGAACCGTCGCCACCCACGCCTTGTCGATCTTTGGCGATCACTCCGATGTCATGGGCGCCCGTCAAACCGGGTTTGCGATGCTGGCCTCGGCATCGGTTCAGGAGGCGCAAGATCTGGCACTGATCGCTCACTCATCCACCCTCAGGACCAGGGTGCCTTTCCTTCACTTCTTCGATGGATTCCGGACGTCTCACGAAGTGGCCAAGATCGAGTCGCTCGACGAAACCCATTATCGAGCCCTCATCGATGACGACCTGATCGCCGAGCACCGCCTTCGCGCCCTCAACCCGGTTCGGCCGGCTCTCCACGGCAGCGCGCAGAACCCAGACGTCTTCTTCCAGGCTCGGGAAGCCTCCAACCCCTACTACGAGGCCGTTCCCGGGAAAGTCCAGACCGAGATGGACCGCTTCGCCGCCCTGACGGGACGGGCATACCACCTCTTCGACTATGAAGGCCACCCCGAAGCCGAGAGGGTCATCGTCATCATGGGCTCCGGTGTCGGCGCCGTCCGCGAAACCGTGCAACGGCTCAACGCCGAGGGCGAAAAAGTGGGGATGCTGGTCGTCCGCCTCTACCGCCCCTTTGCAGCGGATGCCTTCCTGGCCGCTCTGCCCCCGTCGGTTCGGTCGGTGGCCGTGCTCGACCGAACCAAAGAGCCGGGAGCTTTGGGGGATCCTCTCTACATGGACGTGCTCACCGCGTTGGTGGAGAGCGGCGGCGCCATGCCCACCGTGGTGGGTGGCCGCTATGGACTTTCGTCCAAGGAATTCACGCCTCCGATGGTCATCTCCATCTTCGAGAACCTCGGCCTCGAGCACCCGAAGAATCACTTCACAATTGGCATCGTCGATGATGTCAGCCACACCAGCCTCTCTTACGACTCCGAGAGCTGGACGGAAGCACCCGACACCATGCGGGCGGTCTTCTACGGTCTTGGTGCCGACGGCACCGTCGGCGCAAACAAGAGCTCGGTGAAGATCGTCGGAGACAACACCGACCTCTACGCCCAGGGCTACTTCGTATACGACTCGCGCAAGTCCGGATCCCAGACAGTGAGTCACCTGCGCTTCTCCCCCCGTCCCATCGA
>JBFJTO010000130.1:0-4849 GCA_041625295.1 Acidimicrobiia bacterium
ATGCCCGCGATGATGCCGAGGATCGTCTCGAAGATGAAGGCGTACACCGCCAGTCTGAAGGTGACGGGGAGGCGCTCCTTCATGATGTCGGAGACCTCGCGCCCACGGAAGTCGATCCCGAAATCGCCCTTGAGGGCGTTCGTCATGTAGATGAAATACTGTTTCGGGAGAGACTCATCGAGGTGGTATTTCTCGACGATCGCCTGGTGCACGGCCGGGGGCATGGGCCGCTCTCCCGAAAGGGCCCGCACCGGATCTCCTGGAATGGCAAAGACCATTGCGAAGATGAGTGCCGTCGCACCGAGAAACACGGGAATGAACTGCAGCAATCGCCTTGCCAAGTACTGACCCACCCGTTACGACCTCCAGTCGCCCACAACAGACTCGTCTCGAAAATGACGGGGGTGGCCGTAGCCACCCCCGTCATGTTAGCGGTCGAAATCGACCTCTTATCTAGCCGTTGACCGTGACAGACAGCCAGTCAACATCGCCGAAAGCGTCGACGTAGACGCCAGAAACCGCATCGCTCCAGGCGAATTGGTTCTGTCCGTAGAACATCGGCATCAGCGGCGTGTTCTCGCACGCGATCTTGTCGGCAGCCTGGTACAGCGGCAACGACTTCTCGAGATCCGGCTCTGCGAGCGCGGCCTTGAGGGCAGCGTCGAAGTCGGCGTTCGCGAAGTACGTGTCGTTGGCACCACCGACATCCGCGCCCATCCAACCAGCGAGGATCAACTCGAGGTAGTTCTGGGGATGCGGATAGTCCATGCCCCATCCGAGGCGGAACGGACCGGTGCCTTCCTTGGCGTCGAGCTTGCCGAGGTACTCAGCCCACGGGAGCTGCTCGTACCTGATCTGGTTGATGTCGATACCGAGGGTCTTCACCCACTGGTTTGCGACGGCCGAAACCCACGCGTCATGCGCAGCGCCCTCGTTGAACCAGATCGACAGCGTTCCGGTGTATCCATCCGGGAATGCCTTGGCCCAGAGTTCCTTGGCCTTCGCCGGGTTGAATGACCAGTTTTCGCACACCGAGTCCTGATGTCCCGGGATCACCGGAGCCAGCAGGTCGTAGGCCGGCTCTCTGGTGCCATCGAAGATGGCGTCAGTGATGAGCTGGCGGTTGACGGCCATGGACAAAGCCGCGCGAGCGTCCTTGCCCTGGTCTCCGCCAAGATCGGCCAGATACATCGGGAACCCAAGGTAGTTGATCGATGAGCTTGGCGAGGTGCCGAAGTTGGCCATCTGGCCCTGAACCTCGACCCAACGTTCCGACGGCACACCATCGACGATGTCGAGGTTGCCGGCTTCAAGGTCGGATACGGCGGTGTTGACGTCCGCATAGATGCGGAACTCGATACCCGCGATATGCGGTTGCGTGCCCTGATAGTCGGGGTAGTAGACCACATTGATCGCCTGGTCGTGCTTCCAGGTTCCGTCCATCATGAACGGACCGTTGCCGACGGGCGCCTCGTTGAAGGCGGCCGGATCGGCGTAGAACGACTCGGGAAGCGGGTTGTAGGCGGCGTAGCCAAGCTTCATGTTCCAGAAGCTCTGGGCGGCCGAAAGCGTCACCGTGAACTGGGTGTCGCTGTCCACCACGAGACCTGACAAGGTCTCGGATGTCCCCGCCGAAGCTTCGTCGTAACCGGCGATGTCGGCGAAGAACCCGGCATTCTTCATGGCGTTCGGCGCGTATGCGCCGTAGTTCCATGCGTCCACGAACGACTTCGCTGTCACAGCGGTGCCGTCATGGAAGGTCCAGCCGGGCTTGAGGGTGATGACCCAGGTCAACCCGCCGTCGGCGGAAGTGATCGACTCTGCAACACCTTCGGCAGGCTGCGAGGTCTTGGGATCGTAAGTGATCAGCGGTGTGAACAGCGCCCGCAGGACCGCGATGCCCTCGGACTCGTTGTCATCCAACGGGTTCAGGCTCTTTGGCTCTGCGATCTGTGTCGATACAACGCCGCTTGGTCCCATTGGCTCGGGAGCAACCGTGGTGGCAGGAGCCGTGGTTCCGGCGCCGGCAACCGTGGTCGTGGTCGCTGACCCGCCCGGTGCCGCAGTCGTGGGAGTTGCCTCTCCACCACCACAGGCGGCCAGAACGAGCGCAAAGACCACGAGCACCAGGCTCGTTGATCTGATTGATCTCATTTAGTTTCTCCTCTCGGCCTTTCGGCCATGGTCCGTGACAGCCACGAACCTTCGGGCGAGAACATTACTCAGATATTCCTGCGCCAAGTTCCCGCAGTCCGATTTCGGCGCGATTCCGCCATTTCAGGATCGGTGGCCTGCGGGTTCACGCGGATTCGGCAACGAAGTCGATCCCCAACAGCACTTCGTCACCGACATCGGCCACGTGAGCGACCTTCGGGATGCGGAGTTCGAAGTCGGATCTCGACACGATGGCGGTTGCCGTGCCCTCGATTCGGCCGGAGCCGACCAACGTCGCCGACACGGCAAACACCACCGGGCGGATGACGTCCCTGATCTTCAAGTCTCCGGCGATTCGGAACCGGGCGGTCTCGCCAACCCTCATCGAGTGCGGAAGCCCGTTGATAGACACAGCCGTGAATTCGATGAACTCGTATACAGAGGAGTCGAGGATCGGACCTCGTATGGCCCGATCGCGGTTGGAGACCCCGGTGGTGAAGGCACGGGCGTCGATGAGCACCGTGCCCAGTTCGACCGTCGCCAGGTCGGCAGCGTCGAAGACAAACTGGCCGAAAACCAAGTTCGAGATACCGGTTACGCGGCCCGACCGGCCCCGTAGCACCTCTTCGAGTTCAAACCTTGCCACCGTGTCACCAGTCAATGTGAAGAGTGGGCCGCCCGGAGCGGCCGTCTCGACCGGCGGCGCCGTGACGCCTGAAGAGGGTTCGGGGTCGCCCTGAAAGAAGAACCAGACCGCGATGCTGATGAACGCAACGACGGTGACCGCCGTGAACCAAAGAATCGCCTTCATCGACATCTCCATCCGCCCGGATGCCGATTCTCGCCGGTGCTGGCCGCTACCGAATCGATCGTCCTAGAGGAGTTTCCCGCTCAGGTACTCGGCCAACCGGTCTACCGAGACCCGATCCTGCACCATGGTGTCGCGGTCACGCACGGTCACAGCGTGGTCGTCGATCGAGTCGAAATCGAAAGTGACGCAGTACGGGGTGCCGATCTCATCCTGGCGGCGGTAGCGGCGGCCGATCGACTGGGTCACGTCGAGTTCGAGCATGTAAGTCTTACGCAGCTCTCGAGCGATCTTCGTTGCCGGCTCGACGAGCTCGGGCTTCTTCGACAATGGCAGGACGGCCAGCTTGTAGGGAGCGAGTCGGGGATGGAGCTTCATCACGGTCCGGGTCTCCCCGCCCACCTCCTCCTCCGTGTAGGCGTCTATGAGGAAAGCGAAAGTCGTTCTCGTAGCACCCGCGGCCGGTTCGATCACATGTGGGAAGAATCGGAGGTCGGCATCCTGGTCGTAGTAGCGGAGATCGGTTCCCGAGCGCTCCGAATGCTGGCGAAGATCGAAATCGGTTCGGTTGGCGATGCCTTCGAGTTCGTCCCATCCCCAGGGGAACTGGTACTCGACATCCACCGTCCCCGCCGAGTAGTGAGAAAGCTCGTCCTCCTCATGCACCCGAATCCTGAGGCTTTCAGGGGTCATACCGAGCCCGGTATACCACTCGTGGCGGCGCTCGACCCAGTACTCGAACCACTTCTGTCCGTCCTCGGGCGCGCAGAAGAACTCCATCTCCATCTGCTCGAACTCTCTGGTCCTGAACACGAACTGGCCGGGAGTGATCTCGTTGCGGAACGATCGCCCAACCTGGGCGATCCCGAAGGGAAGCTTGAGTCGGCCGGTGCGACGGACATTCTCGTAGTTGATGAAGATGCCCTGCGCGGTCTCGGGCCGGAGGTACACCATGTTGTCATCGTCCTCGATGGGACCCATGAACGTCTTGAACATCAGATTGAATTGCCGGGGTTCGGTGAACTCTCCCCGTTTTCCACAGTTGGTACACAGCTCGGGGTCGTCGAGCTTGTCGAGGCGGAACCGTGCGTTGCAGTTACGGCACTCCACCATCGGATCGGTGAACACAGCCTCATGACCCGAGGCCACCCAGACATCACGCGCCTGCAGGATCGCCGAGTCGAGTCCAACCACATCGTCGCGCTCTTGGACCATCGAACGCCACCACTCGTTTTTCACATTGCGAAGTAGCTCTGTTCCCAGCGGGCCGTAGTCATAGGCCGACCTCAGCCCTCCGTAGATCTCTGATGCCGGGAATACGAAACCGCGGCGCTTGGAGAGGTTGACGATGGTGTCGAGTGAAAGGGTCATTTCTCGCTCATTGGGGAAGGAGCGATTGTAGGTGCCGGATCACTGTCCCGGTCCCGGGCGGTCGACCGCTCCCCCGAAGCGCCGTTCCCGCCGTCCGTATTCGGCAATGGCTTCCCTGAAAGCGGCCTCGTCGAAGTCCGGCCAGAGAATCCCCGGAAAGTAGAACTCTGCGTACGCCGCTTGCCACAGCAAGAAGTTGCTTATCCGATGCTCACCCGATGATCGGATGACGAGATCGACGTCGGGCATGTCGGGCACCGCCAGATAACGCCGGAACCCATCCTCGTCGAGATCCGCCGGGTCCAGCCGTCCGGCGACTGCATCCTCGGCTGCTCGGCGTGCTGCCATGGCGATTTCCCATTGGCTGCCGTAGTTGAAGGCGAAGACCACATTCATCCCGGTGTTCTGTTCGGTGAGGCGCATTGACTCGGCCATGTGGATCCGGTTGCGTTCCGGTATCCGGGGATCGGCCATGTCCCCCGCGAAGTGGATACGCATACCCCAAGCATGTAGGTC
>JBFJTO010000131.1:0-4847 GCA_041625295.1 Acidimicrobiia bacterium
CTATGTACACGACTGCCTGCCGCGGTTCGAGAAGCAGCGCCACCAGCAATCCCAGCCCGGCCAACCCGATCAGCAACGCCGCCGCCAACAGCGGGTCTAGAAGTGGGGCGGCAGTGCCTATGACCATCGCGGCCGCCACTCCGAGGGTGATCAGCCGGGGCCGCCCGCGCCAGAGTTGCCACCCCGCCATCCCGCCGACCGCAAGGACGGCGACGGCGAACCAACCGACTCTGGCATTGCCCGTGACCAGCGACGCTACCCCGAGCCCGGCACCCGTCAGCGCGGCGAGGGCCAAGCCGAGGCGAGTCAGCAGCACACTCAACTCAAAGGTCAAGTCCGGCCGCGACTCAGCGACCCGATTCGGATTAGGGCGAAACATGACGGCGTGCCCTCCGGGACTCCCGACCCCTCCTACAGCTGAAAAGCTAATCCCTTCGGCTTGATCTTGCATCCAGAATCTGGGACGGCATTTGTGGTCAGGCGTTATGGTGTCGGAGTCCGGAGGGAGTAGAAGGGGTTTGCCCTGAAACCAGAATTGCACCGCCGCACCGGATTCGACCATATCTCTTTCTTCCGGGATCGGGTCGCCACGGCCCTCCTGGTCGGGGCCCTCGTCGCGGGAGCGCTCGCCTACCTGGTGGTTCGCGGTGCTGAGATTCGGGACGCAACCGCCCGGATCGCCGAAGATGCCGACGTCGCCGTCGGGGTGGTGGCTGCTGCGGTCTTCGAGCGTCTCGATCATCTCGACGGCGCCCTCCTGGCGGTTTCGGCGACAAATGCCGACTTCGACTTGTTGCGGGTGGTGGCAAACTGGACCGGCGGCCACGAGTCATTCGAAGACATCGAATTCGTGGGTTTGGATGGCAGCCACACTCCTCTGTGTGGAGGCTGTCCGGGCGTCCCGGGGCACGTACGGGATCGCCTGGCCGCGCAATTGCCGGATCACCCGCCAAACCGCGGCCACGCTTCGGTCTGGTACGACCCCGAAACCGACCTCGTAGTGGTCTCCTTGCCGTTGATGAGCGATCTCGGTGGCGCCGTCGCCGGGATGTTCAAGCTCGAAACCGCCATCGCCGAGGCGGGGACGGCGCAGTTTCTTCCTGACGATGCGACGCTCGGTATAGCGTTGGCCACCGACGACGACATGGCCTCCGACACCGCACGGAGTGTCACCCGGGTGGGCAGGGCGAATCTCGGGCTGGCATTGACACTCACCGAGCCTTCCAACATACCTTCCAACGCGTCGGCTCTTGCGGTGGGTTTCATCGTCGTTCTGCTGGGGTCGGGGGCGGCGTTGACAACCAATCTGGCCCGGGACCGCCGCCGGATTGCCGAGGCGGCCAGCAGGGCGCGAGCCGTCTGGGATGTCCCGCTCGCGGTGTGGGTTTCCGAAGCCGACGGGCGCCTGATCTCGGCGAACGACAGCTTCCTGGAGATGTTCGGTTTCGGCTCGAGTGAAGAAGTCGAAGGGTTCGATTCCTTGGACCTGTGGGTGGAACCTTCCGACCGGGCCCGGGCCATGGAACTCCTGGTACGCGACGGCCGGGTCGAAGACTTCGAACTCGAGATGGTTCGATTGGACGGCAGCCACTTTCCGGCCCGGGCCTGGGTGAAGCTGTTGCCGGAGACGGGTGAGCTGCGGGGCACGCTGCAAGACATCTCGGAAAGGGTCGCGGCGCGCCGTTCGATCGAAGCGTCTGCGGATCGGTTCCGAGGTCTTCTGGAAGCCGCGCCGGTGCCGATACAGGTGGAGGACATGACCGGAGTGGCGGAGTGGCTGGACAACCGGCGGGCCGAAGGGATCACGGACCTGGCTTCCCACCTGGCCGCCCATCCGGGATTGGCCGAATCCGTGATGGGCCTCTCGGTGGTCACGGAGGCGAACCAGGCATTGTGTGAGATGTGTGCGGTGTCGGCGCCGGATGCTCTGGGCCCACTCGGATCCCGGGACCTGATCCGGATCCCACCCGAGGCGACCACCGAGATCCTGGTGGATCTGTACTCGGGAAAGAGCCACTTCGATTCCCGGCTCGAAGCGAGACTGGCCAGAGATGGTTCCAGGGTGCTGCAGGTCAACTGGACCGTTCCCGCCGGTGAGATGGGGCCGGATCACAGTCGGGTCATCGTGACAATGGTCGATGTGACCGCGCTCGATGCGGCCCTGCGCCGCTTCCACACCCTCTTCGACTCCTCCCCGGTGCCGACCGCCGTGGTGGATCTCAGCGAGCTCGCCGGCCAGGTCGAAGTCGCCACCAAGAGCGCCGACGGTGATCCCGGTGCCGCCATGGAATTGCTGGCGCCGGGTCTGGCGGGGTTGTTGGACCGGGCCCGGGTGGCCGCAGTCAATCCGGCGATGATGCGGCTCACCGGGGAGACTCCCGGAGTTGGCGACCCGTCCAGTCTCAGACATCTCATCAAAGGGAACGGAGCGCTTCGGAGCGCGCTGGCCCGCTCGGTGGCGCTCGGGACCAAAGAGGGGAGTTTCCGGCTGGTCGCCGAAGGCGCCGTGACCTATCAGATCGTTTGGGCGGCGCCTTTGCTCACCGACGGGGTCGACTTCTCTCAGACGATCGTTTCGATGGTGGACGTCACCGAGATGGAGGTTGCCCGCCAGGAGGCGGTTGAACTGTCCCGGTTGAAGTCTCGGTTGATCGCTTCGGTCTCGCACGAACTCCGCACCCCGCTCACCTCCGTGGTCGGGTTTGCCTCGGTTCTCGAAGCGGAGCGCCACGACTTCAGCGACCGGGAGACCGACGAGATGCTCAGCCTCATCGCTTCGACCGGCCGGCAGATGGGCGGGATCGTCGAGGATCTGCTCGCCTCGGCCCGATCCGACCTCGGTGACCTGGCGGTGGCTCCGGCACTCATCAACCTTGCCAAAGAGGTCCGGGGCGCTTTGCTGACGGTCGGAACCGCCGAGGTGGACATCATCTTGGATGTCGGAGACGCCACCGCCTGGGCGGATGCAGGCCGATTCAGGCAGATCGTCCGCAACCTGGTGTCGAATGCGATCCGTCACGGTGAAGGCAGGATCGAGATCACGGCCCGGTCGACCGATGCTCTGACCGTGCTGTCCGTCGTCGATCATGGGCAAGGCGTGGATCCGGCCTTTGTCGAGCGGATTTTCGAAGCCAACTGGTTTGCCGACGTGACCGACCAGACCTCGATGGGTCTGGGCCTCCACCTGGCGCGAACCCTCGCCCGCCTGATGGGTGGAGACCTCAACTACGTCCGGGAAAAAGGAGTGACTCGATTCGACCTTTCGCTTCCCAGATCCCGTTTTTCCCGGGGAATCCCCCCATCCACGACCTGATCGACCTTTTCCAAGATCAGGAAGAATCCCCTTCAGCTCAAAGGCTTCGCGTCCGATAGCTCGTGCATGGAGCATGGAGCTGGTTTGTCGGCTCGGGCGGGGGGGTCGAGCTCGGAAAGCCTAAAGTCGAAGATCTTCGAAACGGTGGCCGCCGTCGTCACCGCCGCAGCCGTTATCTACGTAGTGTGGGCTACCGGATCCGCCGGCCCGTTGGGAGGGGGGCATCCCGTGCTCCGATTCCTCTCGGTGCTGGGGATCGTTCTCATCAGTCTCGGTGCCTACCGGTGGACCTGGGAGTGGAAGGTTCGCCAGGAGGCGCGAGTTTTCGTTTCGGAGTCCGAGGCGGATCTGAGAAGGGCCAAGGACCAATTCATCGGGAACGTATCCCACGGTCTGCGCACTTCGCTCACCGGCATCGTTGGGTTCTCACATGTGCTGAAAGAGGATCTGAGAGACCCCGCGTGTCAGGAGGCTGTGGACATGATCCTCGCCGAGTCGGCAGAACTGAGCCGGATCGTCGATGACTTGCTCATCACTGCCCGGTTGGATGCCGGTGTGCTTGACATCAAACTCGAGGACGTTGCCATCGGCGAGCAGATCCCGTCGGTTCTCGACTTCATGTCCTTGCTGGGCGCAGACGTGTCCGTGGACTGTCAGGACGCCCATGTGGTCGTCGACCCTTCACGATTCCGTCACGCGCTTAGAAACCTCTTGGTCAACGCACACCGTCACGGACGTCCGGATGTGACCGTCACCGGGGCGGTTCGCAACGGCCGCTACATCTGTGCGGTCACCGATCAAGGTGCCGGAGTGCCTGCGGCGCTCGAGTCCCGTCTCTTCACCCGTTTTGCCTATCGCAGCACCGGGGAGATCAGTGGGCACGTTGGCCTTGGTCTTGCCGTCGTGAAAGAACTCTGCGACCAGATGGGCGTGCATGTGTCTTATCGGAGGTATAGGGGAAAGACTCACTTCGTGATGTCGATACCTCTCGTCGAGGCAGCCAGGGCACCGATCGAAATCCAGGCTCAATCCCGTTTCCGGATCCCGAAACGTCTCATGAACATCAAAGAATCCAAGGTGAAAGTCCCAGCATGAACCACGTGCAACCCTCTCCCGATACCCCCGCCGATCTGCCGGTTCAGGCTCCCAGGCGGAGGACCAAGCCGCACCGGTGCGAGCATGGCGAGCAGACCGAAACCGTCAACTACGGGTTACAGCGTCTGGTCTGTCAAGCGTGTGGCCGGCTCTGGGTTGAGGCGATCTCCCCATCGGAGCCCGGGCAGCTCTTCCAACACCGGACCAAGACCGCGTCCGTGTGATACGACGAGATGCGCCGCATCCGGTTGGCCGTCAGTCCATAAGCACGGACGTCAATCCAGAATTCTGAGTGCGAACTTGCCGATGGGCAGCCTCAACCCCGCGTTCCTGTGGCGAGTGGAGCAAGGGGGCTAGTCCCTCCAGGGCTGCTTCATCGGCGACGCTGCCCAGAGCAAAGACGGCTGCCTCCAGAACCCGGCGGTGCTGTCATCGCCAG
>JBFJTO010000132.1:0-4835 GCA_041625295.1 Acidimicrobiia bacterium
GCACTCAAGGCGGTTGCCGAAGGCGTGAATCGTCTTGTGTCGCCTGAGCGGGGTTTTCTGATAATCACCCACTACCAGCGTCTTCTCGACTACATCACCCCTCATCGAGTCCACGTTTTCATGGATGGACGGGTGCTGACCAGCGGCGGCCCTGAACTTGCCGAACGCCTCGAAGCGGATGGTTACGACGGACTTCGGGTGGACGCCTGAGCATGGACGATCTGAGGCACCTCCGCGCCGACTTCCCGGTACTCGGTCGGGAGATCGCCGGACACAAGGTCCACTTTCTGGACTCGGCCGCGTCGTCCCAAAAGCCGGTCCAGGTCCTCGAAGCCATGGACCGGTTCGCACGCACCGGGTACGCCAACGTCCACCGAGGCGCCTACACGCTCTCGGTGGAGGCAACCGAGCGCTTCGAGGAAGCCCGACGCCGGGTGGCGACCTTCATCGGCGCCGGATCTCCGTCCGAGGTGGTGTTCACCCGCGGAGCCACTACTTCTTTGAACATGGTGGCATCCGGCTGGGGCCCCGGCAGAGTGGGACCCGGCGATCGGATCGTGCTCTCGGTGCTCGAACATCACGCCAACCTGATTCCCTGGCAAATGCTCGCCAAGCGAACCGGGGCAACTCTCGACTTCGTGCCCGTGACCGAGGACTTCCACTTCGATGTGAGCCACTACCAGCGCATCCTCGACCGGGACGTCAAGATCGTCGCAGTGACCGGGATGTCGAACGTGCTGGGAAACATGCCGCCACTGCACTCGATCATCGACTCGGCGAAATCGGTGGGGGCGATAACAGTCGTGGATGGAGCTCAGCTCGTCCCTCACTCTTCCGTTGACGTGACCAGCCTGGGCGCCGACTTCCTGGCATTCTCGGCACACAAGATGCTCGGTCCCACCGGCATCGGCGTCCTGTGGGGAACTCCCCAACGTCTCGAAGAGATGGAACCGAGCGAATTCGGCGGTGAGATGATCTCCGATGTGAGGCTGGATGGCTCCACCTGGGCACCGGTTCCCCACCGATTCGAGGCGGGCACTCCGTCGATCATCGAGGCGGTTGGGCTGACGGCTGCCATCGACTACCTGGAGGCCGTGGGGATGGAGAAGGTTGCCGCCCACGACCGTTCGCTGACCGAATATGCGCTGGGCCGCCTGTCAGAGATTCCCGAGGTCACGGTGTTCGGACCCCCGATGGGTCCAGACCGGGCCGGGGTCGTCAGCTTCACGATGGGAGACGTTCACCCTCACGACCTGGCAACGATCCTCGACCAGCACGGCGTCTCGGTTCGGGCGGGACACCATTGCGCAAAACCCCTGATGAGACATCTGGGTGTCCCGGCGACAGCCCGGGCCAGCTTCTACGTGTACAGCGATCATTCCGATGTCGATGCGTTGATCTCGGGCTTGGACTCGGCCAAGCACCTGTTCGGGATCTGAGATGCCCCTCGAAAACCTCTACCGCGAAGTGATTCTCGACCACTATCGGAGTCCCCGAAATCGGGAACCCCTCGCCAGGGCCGACGCCAGCGCCGATGGTGTCAATCCACTCTGCGGTGACGAGGTCACCGTGGAAGTTCACTTTGCGGGCGACAAGATCGACGCTGTTTCGGTTCGTGGGCAAGGTTGTTCGATAAGCCAATCGAGCGCATCGATGATGAGCGAGGCGATCAAAGGGAAGAGCCGGGCCGAGGTCGCCATATTGATGGGCCGCTTCAAATCGATGCTCGACATCGACAACGGTTCCGAAGCGGCTCTCGATCCCGACCGCCCCGGCGCGGTCCTGGGAGACCTCGAAGCCCTTTCGGGGGTCCGTCAGTACCCGGTGCGCATCAAATGCGCCAACCTGCCCTGGACGACCCTGAGCGAAGCACTCGAATCTTGACGAACCGTTGACGATCCGCTGATGCGGCCCTGACACGCCGGGGCGCATCCTGTTCTCAAGCAATCAGGAGAACACATGCATCGCCGACTCTCGCTACTGGCCGCCACCGTCACGATCGTCGTGCTCGGGGCGGGCGTCGCCTACGCCTCTTTCACCGGCAACCGGGGCTCGGATGAGTCGAAGGCCGCAACCCAGGCGGCGACCACATCCACAACCGAAGACGTCGAGGTCGAAGCGACAGATCCCCTCACAGCGGTGACGATCGACGACAACCAGGATCTCGACGAGACCACATCCACGACGATCGAAAGCGATTCCGATTCGGCCGACGACCAGGATGCCGTCGCCACGGAAGATGTCTCCGATGACAGCGACGGACCTGACTCCGAAGATCAAGCCGACGACAAGGACGAGGTCGACGACGCCAACGAGGACACAACCACCACCACCATCGAAACCGACTCGGACGAGGATCAGACTCTGGCTCCCACCTCGGAGACATTCACGATCGACGGTGTCGGCGCCATCGTCGCCAACTGGGACGGATCCAGCCTCACATTCACGATCACCCCGGTCGGTGCGTGGACGTTCACGATCGACGAGCAGTCTGCCGACGGGATCGAGATCGACTTCGCGAACGCCGATGGAACGGTCCATCGGGCCAAGGTGGAGCTCGAAGATGGAAGGCTCGCCTTCGAGCACTACCAGAAGTAAGCATTCGGGGCCGGTGGACGCCCTATGAACCTCCCACCCAGTCACCGGCAGCCGATGGTCCGAATCGGACCTCGATGAGCGCACCGCCCCGCGGTGCGTTCGTCGCGTTGGTCCTGCCACCAAGCCGCTCGGCGGTACGCCGAACGATGTCGAGACCGAGACCTGACGAACCGCGACCGCTGGAACCCCTCTCGAAAGGGTCGAAGCCATCGGCCCAGCCGGGCCCGGCATCGGCAACTATCAGAGTGGGGCCATCCTCGTCGACCTTGATATTGAAGGCCGTTCCCGGCGGAGTGTGGGCGAAGACGTTGCCGATCAAAGCATCGACCACCGCGGCGGCATCCCTCTGGGAGAGTCCGACCGGCACCGGCACTTCGGGAACCTGCACCCTCAGGGCTCGGTCCTGTTCCTCCGCCAGAATCGCCCAGAAACGGGAACGGTTGTCGACGATGGCGGCCAGGTCCGAGGTCGCCTGGGCCTCGGACGGGCGACGGGCCTCGGCGATGACCTCGTTGACACCCATATCCAGCCGCCCGACTTGCTCGAGAATCGCCTCCCGCTCCTCGGGATCGGTGATCCGCTCGGCCTGGAGCCTGAGCCCGGTCAGAGGCGTCCGTAGCCGATGGGAGACATCGGCAACCGATTCCCGCTCGGCGGCAATCAGGGCTTCCAGGCGACCGGCCAACCAGTTGAACGACTCCGAAACCGCTTCAACCTCGGGCGGTCCGGTCACGACGACCCTGGTATCGAGGTCGCCTGAGCCAAAACGGCGAGCGGCGGCGGCCAGCTCCACCATCGGCGCAGTCATCGAGCGGCCCATGCGATCTGCGAGCATTTGGGCCGCCCCCACCAGAACGGCACCCAGAAGAACCAGCAGGCTGATCGCCGAGACCACCCCGTTCTTCAGCTGATCGCCCTCGACTCTCACCCAGACAACTGCCACACCGGCGCGAATCACCACCGGAAAGGCCAACTCCCAGCCCGATCCGACATATGCAGACACCGCCCGACCCTGGGCGGCCGCCGTCGCCACGACAGCTTCATCGCCGGACATGGATCCGAGCACGCCACCGTTCCCACCGGGAACCGCCACGCCCACCCCATCCGGCAATGGACCGAGGCCGTCGGCGACATCTTCCAGTGTCGGCTCCCCTGAAGCCGACACCAGCACGCCGACAAGTGTTGCGGCGATGTTCTGGGCTTCACGCTCGGCGGTCGTTCGGGCCCTCAGGTCGGCCTGGCGCACCACGAGGATGCCCAACGGAACCACGAAAGCAGTGGCAACCAGAGTCGTCACCGCCAACACCAGGAGACGAAGCCGCCTTCTCACGGCTCGACGAGTTTCACACCAACACCGTGAACCGTCCGAAGGTACCGGGGTTCGGAGGCGCTCTCGCCAAGCTTCTTACGCAACCACGACAGATGAACATCCACAGTGCGATCCGAACCGCCATAGGGCTCGCGCCACACATCAGCGAGCAGTTCGCGCTTGGTCACAACCTCGTCACGACGCTCCATCAGGAGTCGGAGAAGATCGAACTCCTTGGGGCTGAGATCGAGCAGTCTGCCGTCCAACTGCACCTCACGGCTCGAAGCCGAAAGCACCAGACCACCGACGGCCAGTTCCCGGTCCCCTGCGACCGCAGCACCTCTGCGCAACACCGCACGGACCCGGGCGGTCAGTTGTTCGCCCGAATACGGTTTGACCACGTAATCGTCGGCCCCCGCATCGAGCAGATCGACCATCGAAGCCTCGTCTTCTCTGGCCGTGGCCACGATCACCGGTACCTGTGACACGGCCCGGATCATTCTTAGCAGTTCGCCGCCGTCGAGATCCGGGAGACCGAGGTCGAGCACGACCAGATCGGGATGATCCCTGACGATCAGCTGCAGTCCCTCCATCGCCGCACCCGCAGTGTCGACATCGAATCCTGCTTGTGCCAGAGCGGCTGCCGCCAGCCGCCTGATGGCATGGTCATCCTCGATGAGTATCACTCGGGCCATGGCGTAGGAGCCTATCGGTCTTGAGGGAATCTTGACCGAACCATGAGTCCACGGATGGCCCGCATCTGAGATCATGTGGCCATGAAGAGGGCAGGGCTGATCGTGTCTTGGGGCGTGCTCGCGGCGCTCATGAGCACCGTGGCCTATCAAATCGTTGCAGCGGCAGAGTCCCGGGTCTCGGACCGGGCCTTGACTCCGATCGTCGCGATCACGACGCAATCAACCCCGCAGCC
>JBFJTO010000133.1:0-4796 GCA_041625295.1 Acidimicrobiia bacterium
CATTCGATGGTGCGGACAGGCTGGCGGTCCCGGCGCTCCGTCCCGACGTTTCGGTCATTGCATGCAGGGAGGCCGACCCTGACGGAAACGTCGCTTTCGGCAGATTTGCGTTCACCGACAGACTCATGGCCCTGGCAGGAAGAGCCCTGGTCGTGCAGGTTGAACAGGTGGTTGATCGCGTGACGGGAGCGGACACTCTCCCGGCCTTTCTCATCTCGGCTGTGGTTGTTGCCCCCGGGGGTTGTTCTCCCACTGCTGCGCCGGGCTTCTACCCAGCAGACGAGAGTGCCATCAGGGCATGGATGAAAGCTGCCAAGACGCCCGAAGGCACCGCCGAGTACCTGGAGGCGCTGTGAGCGATTACAGCCCGACCGAGATGATCGTGACCGCCATGGCCCGTGAGTTCCGAGACGGCGAAGTCGTGGTCATGGGTGCCGTCCCTGCGATACCGCTCGCCGCGTGCCGCCTGGCCAAAGCGATGCACGCACCCGACCTCTCCTACATCGTCGGTGGCAGCGGCACCGTGAATTCGAAGGCGTTTCCGGCATCCTCTTGCGACCCGATCCTCGGCCAAGATGCCATCGCGCTGCCGCTTCCCGACGTGGTCCTCCTCGAGGGCCGCGGCGACGCCTTGGACGTCTTCTGTGCCGGTGGACTCCAGATCGACGCTCACGGGAACTGCAACCTGATCGTCGTGGGTGATTGGGCCAGCCCGGCACTGAGAGGGCCGGGGACCGTCGGGCTTCCGTTTCTTCCTGTGACCAGACGCTCGGTGATCTACACAACGGCTCACAATCCCAAGACTCTCGTCGAACGTGTGGACTTCGTGAGCGGACCCGGGCACGCTTCCGGCGCGGGCCAGGCTCGTGATTACCGGAAGGAAGGGCCCAGCCTCGTTGTCACGCCGATGGCGAAGCTCGACTTCCACGATGGGCGGATGCGACTCCGCTCCCTGCATCCTGGACACACCGAGACGGAGGTTCGCGAGGCAACCGGCTTCGAGTTCGGATCCGGTTACTCGATCGGAGTGACCGAACCTCCCAGCGATGAAGAGTTGTCGATACTCAGAGACATAGATACACAACGAGTTTTGGCCTGAGAGGAGAACCGATGGAATTCCAGGATCGAGTCGCTTTGGTCACCGGAGCCGCAAGCGGCATCGGGAAGGCCGTTGCTGAGGCCTTTGCCGCAGAGGGCGCGAGGGTGGCCGTCGCCGACATCGACGAGGCTGGAGCCGGCGCAGTCGCCACAGCCATCGGCGGTTTGGCGGCGCCACTGGACGTGACCAGCCGGGCCAGCGTTGGCGCGGCGGTGGCAGAGGTCGTAGATGCCTGGGGCCGAATCGACATCCTGGTCAATGTGGCCGGTTGGGACCGCATTCTCCCATTCGTTGAAACCACCGAGGAACTGTGGGACAGGGTGATCGGTGTGAACTTCCGGGGCGTGCTGGCGACATGCCACGCCGTCCTGCCGCACATGATCGAGCAGCGGTCGGGAGTGATCGTCAACACTGCCAGCGAGGCCGGCCGCTCGGGTTCCTCCGGCGAAGCCGTTTACTCGGGCACCAAAGGGGCGGTGATCGCCTTCTCCAAAGCGATTGCCAGGGAATCGGCGCGCTTCGGCATCCGCGTGAACACGGTGGCTCCCGGGCTCACCGACACCCCTCTTCTGCAAGGCATGATCGACGCAGGAAATGACCAGCTCATCGACGCGATCGTGCGGGCGACACCGATCAGGCGGTTGGGCACTGTGGACGAGGTGGCGGCGGCCATCCTGTTCATGGCATCCGAGAGAGCGAGTTTCATCACGGGTCAGACGCTCGGCGTGGGCGGCGGCCTGGTGATGATGTAGGGAGCACAAATGAGAAAGACACTTCAGAAGGCCGAACTCGGTGAGCAGCTCACCGAGAAACAGATCCACCTGATCCGGACCACCTACCAGGTGATCAGCGAGAAAGGGGCCCACAGAGTGAGCCTCCAGCAGATCGCATCGGCGGCGGGGACCAGCAAAGGCATTCTTCTGTATCACTTCGCCACCAAGGACGAACTGATACTCAAGACGATGAAATGGGTCCTGTCGCGCACCGAAGAGAGGATCCGCGAAGCCATCGCCAGCGTCTCTGCTCCCCGCGAACAGGTTCTTGCGATGGTCGATGTCATCTTCAGCCACCCCGAGGCCAATCGGCGCTTCTATCTGACCTATCTCGACCTCTTCGAACACTCGGTGCGCATGGACTCGTTTGGCCAGCTTGCCGGGACATTCCGCCAGATCGTCAACTCGCTCTACGAAGAGGTGGTCGCCAGGGGAGTCGAATCCGGTGTCTTCACCGTCCCCGACGCCAAGGAGGCATCGGTGACAGTTCGGGCCATTGTCGACGGCATGTTCTTGCAGTGGCTCGGTGAGGCCAATTGGAAGCGGACCCACGGCGCCTACAAGGAAGCTTGCAAGCGGGCCATCCTGGCGTATCTGGGTGCCACCGCCGGAGAGTTCCGGGATTGGAAGGGCGCCATCGCACCCTGGATTTGAGAGGTCGGCAAAACCTCCGTCCTCAGTCCGCCCCAGCGTGGTCCCGCGGATTACGGACTCGGTCATAGGCGGATCGAAGCCCACGATTCGTTGCCTTCCCGGGCACGGATTCGACAGGTCTCGTGGTGCGATACCGTTGAGCCATGCTTTCCAAGGAATCATGGTTGATCATCGCGGGGGCGCTTCTGATCTGGGGCGTGGTACATGCGTTCGGGTCGGTCGAGGTGGTCTATTCGGAGCGATACATCGCCAACGTTCTCTACCAGTCGAAGGTCGTGTGTGGGGACGCGTTCGGTGTTCTCCTGTTCGACGACTACGAGGCCGTTTACGGCCGCGCTACTGCGGCCGATTGCCGGAAGGCTGCGCGGACCCGAGCCGCCGAGGTCTCCGGCCAGGCTCTCCTGGTGTTGCTGTCGATCGTGGCAGCCTTCAAGTGGAGCAGCCCACCTCCGGCACCGATCGATTCGGAATTGCCGAGGCTACGGAAAGGGGACGGGACTGTTTCCGGGAGGAGTCGGAGTCAGGCCGGAGATTCCTGAGGCTCCTGTTCGGGGGGCTTGAAAGTATCTCGCCACAACACCGTCGGGACCAGGGCGGCAGCGACGAGTACGAGGATGATCGGAGCGACTCTGACCACGATCGTGTAACCCGTGGTATCGGCCAGGGTTGCTCCAACCACCGCACCGAGAGGCAGAAGCGCCCAGCCGATGGCCCGGGTGGCGGTCATCACCCTTCCCAGTATCACCTGGGGCGTGAACGCCTGGCGTATGGTCGCCAAGGGAACGTTCACCCACTGCAGTCCGATGTGTGCCACCAGGGGAAGAAGAAGAGTCACATAACAAAACGTGCTGTTGGCAAAGACCAGCATGGCGACGGCAAACACGCCCAGGCCGACGACAAGGCATCGCCCCAAGCCGAGCAGCCGAACGGCGAGCGGTGCCGTTAGTGCGCCGAGAATGGCACCAATTCCGAAGGCGGCAAATATGAGACCGACGTCCGTTCCGGACACGGCGCCGATGTCCGCGGCGAGAAGAACGTAGGTCGACTCCAGAAAGCCGACGACGAAGTTGGCGAGTGCAGCGGCCACCGTGGAGACTCTGAGTCGCATCTCGCGCCAAACGAAGCGAAGCCCGTGGAGGGCCTCCCGAAGAGCGCTCAGCCTCTGTTCGGGAGGCGCTTCCCTGTCGACCGGACCGATCAGGACCAGACAGGCGGCCGAGACCAGGAATGTGGCCGCGTTGATCACGAAGGTGACCCAGAAACCGACGCTGTCGATCAACAGTCCGGCGGCTACGGGACCAAGAGCGAAAGCGATGTTCTGCGTCGCCGCCACCCGGCTGTTGGCGACAGTCAGCTTCGACTTCTTCACGAGGAACGGGATGATCGTGAACATCGCATTGATGAACCCGGCGCTGAACATGCCGACCGCAAACGCGAGCACGAAGATCGCGACCAGTCCCAACCGATCCCCGTGCTCGACGAGCCAGGCGATTCGGGCCAGCGCCAAAAAGGCTGCAGTTCGCCCGATGTCGCCGAAGATCATGAACCTGCGGAGTCGGAGACGGTCCAGAAGGACACCCCCGAACAGGCCGAAGAGAATCGTTGGAATCGTGTCTAGCGAGTAGATGATCGCCAGCGAGATGCTTCGGTCGGAGATCGACACCACGAAGAGCGGCAGGGCGAGGTACGAGAGGTAGTCGCCGAACTGCGATACGGCCTGTCCAAACCAGAACAGCCGGAACCGTGTTCCCAAGCTTCCCCCGCGAGACAGATGGCGGCCGCGCGCAGTCGTACCGGAAGGCAGCTGTGAGTCCATCGGCCCGTGAGCATAGGGATCGCAGGCAAACCGACCGCGGATCACGAGTATCGTTCTCGGCTATGAGCTCGCCGAAGGAACTGCCGGAACTGGTATCCGACCTCTACACCATGTCCAAGGAGTACCTGGTTCAGGAGACCATCGAACCTGCGCGCCAGTTGGGCCGGTACGCCGGGTTTGGCCTCGGAGCGGGTGCGCTGTTCGCAGCGGCCGCGATTCTGGCCGTATTCGCCATTTACGCGCTCTTGAAGGCGGTGCTACCGGCCGGCGAGTGGTGGCTCGTGCTTGCCAGGGGTCTGACCGCGGCATTTGCCCTTGGGACGGCGGGCCTTATCGGATGGAGGGTTAGTCGCTGATGATCACGAGGGACGATATCGAGGCCAAGGCCACCGAAGTTCAGACGGCGATCAACGAAACCAAGGCTTCAGCACGGAACACGGCGATGATGGCAGGC
>JBFJTO010000134.1:0-4780 GCA_041625295.1 Acidimicrobiia bacterium
GAGATCACGCCGCCCCGTCTGATGGTGTCGGTGACCACTCCAGAACCGCCGTCCCAGGTGAGCGTGCCGATGTCTCCCGGCTGTCCACCGCCCCGCGCATAAAAGGCGGTTCGGTCGAGAACGACGAAGCCCTCAGCGCTCTCGAGCACCCTTCCTTCGGCCTCAGCGAGATAGCTGTCGCGGGCAGCCAACTCCTCGACTTCAGACATCCGAAGTCTCAGGTGTGGGCTCCTCGTCCTCGATCCTGTTCATCTCCATCGTGTCGAACAAGCGTGATTGGTCTGTGCCAGTCCTCCGCCGGATCGATTCGAGCCGTTCCGAGGCGGGAACGATCTCGATCATCGCTTCCAACGCTTCCTCCCAGGACTCTCCGAGAACCCGGGTCCTCCACACGTGGCCGACGACTATCCGGATCACCGACACCGTCGGGACTGCGATGAGAACGCCCAACAGCCCGGCGACCGAACCTCCAATGAGCAGGGAGAGCACGATCACAGGCGGTGCCAGCCGTACCCGCGTCCGCTGGACCAACGGTGTGATCAATTGGTTGTCGACCTGTTGGATAGCCCAGAAAGCAACGATCGCCGTCAATGCCTTCACGGGCTCACCGATCACGAGACCGACCGAACCGGCGAGAGCCGCTCCAACGAATGGCCCGATGAAAGGAACCATGTTGAGAATCCCCGCGGTCAGCCCGATCAGGAGCCAGAACGGGAGACCGATGATGGCCAGAGCGACCGAAGACAGGAGCCCAACCACCAGCGCCACCAAAAGCTGGCCCCTCACGAACCCGCTCAAGGCCCGGCCCACCTGGCCACCGACGAAGGCCACCTCTTCCCGGAGCCGGGGAGGTGTGAGCTCGAGGCTCAACCGGTGGGTCCTGGGGAGATCCACCAGGAAGTAGAAGGCGAGCACCGGGGCGAGAAGCAACACCGAGGCAACGTCCGCCACACCGCGCAACACCCGACCGGCGCCAGCCCCGAACCCCCCCAAGAATGTCTGGATGGCATCTTGGTTGGCCGGATCGCGTAGCCACTCGGAGATCGTCGACGAGCTCCACGCCTGCCCAAAGTCCAACCCCAGGTTGGCTCCGACACTGGTGACCCATGAGGCGGCCTGGTCGTAGAGGACGGGCAACTGGCCGCTGAAGTCCAGCGACTGCTGCCGGATCGGCGGTATCAGAAGGGAACCGGTCGCCACCAGCACCGCCGCCCCCACCAGATAGGCGGCAATGGAAGCTACAACCCGCGGGAATGAGAGACGCTGGAAAACCTTCACGAGAGGGTTGAGCAGGATCACGATGCCCCCCGCAAAAGCGAGCGGGAGCCAGATGATCCGCACCCTCGAGGCCGACCAGAGAACGGCGGCGAGAAGGACCAGACCACCAACCGCTGCCCAAACAACCAGTGTGACCCTGCGAAGACGCTCGGTTACGGGGATATCGATCACGCGCGTCGAGTGTACCTAGCGGGTCACGATCTCCACGGCGGCTTCAGAGTCGACGACCTCGATCCGCCAGCCCGGTCCTGGAGTGTTCGATGTCCAGCCGTCTGGAAGCCGCGACCACCCCGGCGGCGCCACCGCCGGTCCGACCACAACCACCGCCACCCCATCGGGAACCGAGATCCGGATCGGACCCGACACCGACACCGACACCTCCCCCGAAGGTGCGCCCAGGGCGACACGACCCGATGCGGCCCGCAAAGACAGAGCAGCAACATCCACACTCACCAGGTCGGCGTCCACAACATCGGCCGCGAGGTCGAGGGACCAGCGTGCCGCCGGGTTAATCAATAGCCGCCACCCTCCAAACCGAAACCAATCCGAGTCGTCCCTCTCGGCCAGCACGAGAGTGAGATCCTGGTTGGCGGTCTGTTCAAAGGCCTCGGCTACACCGGTGGATCCGCCTGTTCTGAGCGGACCGGTGATGTAGAGAGCCGATCCCGGGGAGGAGCCGATGTCGATTCGACCCGAAATGTCCAGGGAGAGGTCGACGCTGGAGATGGAGCCGGTTTCCGGCCCGACCATGTCGCCGGCTGCCGACGGAAGCAGACTCCATGCCGAGAGATGAAGGCCAAGCGCCGCCACCAGCCAGGTGACAACCAGCAGCCCGGGCAGGCCGAGCGCCTTCGACGATTTCTTGAACCGGGCGAACAGCCAGGCCGGAATCGCGAGGGCTCCCAGCGGCCAGAGCGCAAGAACATCGAGCACCACTGTGGCAGAGAGAATGCCCGTGACCACACCAAAGGCTACGACGAGAATCGTGACGGCGGCCATAGCCAACGCCGCCATTGGCCAGACGCTGCGATCCTGGACCGGCCTGCCGCTCACTCCTGGTACGAGGACCCGAGCACAACGACGATGTCAGCATCGGTGGCCGCGTCGGGATTCACTTCGATCAGGGCGTCAGGAACCTGAGCCGCCAACTCCAGCGCCTCGGCTCCGAACCCCGGCCGGTACCACACACGGGATTGCGCCAACAGCGGGTCATAGTCGGCGGCATCCAGAGTCACATATCCGAGGTCGGCGAGCCTGGCGGTCAAACGTCCTGCCAAACCCGGAGTACCCACCGCGTTGAGGACCAGCACCTTGATCTCGGATGGCTTGCGAACCTCGACCGATGCGATCGAAGTCGTCGAAGTGGTCGTTGGGATCGTGGTCGTCGTAGTCGGCGGTGAAGTCGTCGTCGTGGTCGATGACGGGGCCGTGGAAGTGGTAGTTGTGGTGGTCACGGCCAAAGGCTCGCTGTCGGTTGCTCTGGCAAAGATCCACAGCGCCCCAAAGACCACCGCACCAACCACGACGATCCCGACGACCATCAGGCCGAGGTCCCGACCATAGGTGGTGCCGGCGTCGCCGACGTGGCGTCCCTTCATCTCAAATACCTCTATCCACGATTCGTTGCAGCCGCCGAACGGTCAGCGGGTCGTACCGACCGGCCTCATCCAAGTCGAGCAATTCGCGCAGCCTGTGGTAGTACGTGGCCGCGCTGATACCCAGCACTTCGGCGATGGTCCAGTCCTTTGGTTCGGGAAAGAGCCACCAGCCTCGCTCGAAGTCGAGGATACGGCGATCGGCGGTGTCGAGCATGTCGACGAAAGGGTATTGGGGCTGATCCCAGAAGCCGCGGATTTCACACAGGTGCTGCAACGGGACCGGCACCTGCCTCAAAAGGGCTTGCGGAAGATCACCGACCGGTTGGTGACCACGAATCCGAGGCCTTCGTAGAGGCTGAAAGCACCGTTGGGATTCTCCGTGTGCACACCAAGCGCCGCCTCGGTCATGCCTCGCAATCTCAGCTCCTCGAAGCTTGCGCAAATGAGGGAACGGGCGATCCCTTGTCGCCGGAACTCCCGGACGGTCGAGATGTACTCCGTATATCCCCGCTTCCGTCCATGAATCCGGTTCTCGTCGGGCTTGATGAACGATCGAACCTGCCCGGCTACCCGATCGCCGGCCCATGCGATCTTCCACAGCGAGGGATCAAAATACGGATCTTCGAGAAACCGCGCATAATCGGCGTCGGTGGACTCGGGATTGCCCCAATGATCTCTGAAAGCCGCCCTGTTGGCCAGCCAGATGTCCCGAAAGTGTTCTTGGGCGACGGGCCGGATCTCGATGCCGTCGGGAAGCCGGGCATCCGGGATGTCCTCGAGGTGAGGTCTGACCATCTCGGCCTCGTGAGCAACAGGACGAAAGCCCCGCGCCTCGTACGCGGCGATCATTTCGGGCTGCGAACCGAGTTGGGCGTAACCCTCGAACACTTTCTCGGAGGACAGATCTGGACCAGCTATCTCGCTACACCGCATCTCCGCCCAGTCGAGCAATGCACCGATGACTTCCTGGGACCGAAACTGCGGACGAACCGCCGCAAACACCAGCGACACTCGGGGCCCGGATGTCTCAACCTACCAATCCGCCCTCGTGTAGCCAACGAGCTCACCAGCGACGTCAACCATCACCATGTCGGTCTCGGGAAAGGACCGATCGAGATTCCGATACCTGACCTCGATCTCTTCAACGGTCGTGCGCTCCTCCAACCCGTCGAACTCATTGCATGCGTTTATTAGCCCGACCATCTTCGGATAGTCGGAGGGTCCGGCAAAGCCGCGGGGTCTCATGCCTGCGGGTAGGGAGATGTCGATTTCCACGACGGGAGACCATAACGGTCGGTCTCCATCGAATTCGACGATTATCGCGGCCCCGGGTCGAGCGGCTTGACGCCACGAACGATCATCGAGTGGAGTCCGTCTGCCACCTGGTGGGTGGCGGTCATCGAAACCTCGTCGAACCCGGCGTCCTTAAGCCCGTTCGTGTATTCGGATACCGAGAGTGCTCCGGCGATGCAGCCCACCCAACTACCGCGCTCTGCTCTCTCTTCGGACGTGAGCCGGTCTTCGGCCACGACGTCGGTGACTCCGACACGGCCACCGGGGCGAAGAACCCGGTGGATCTCGGCGAAAACGGCCTGTTTGTCTGTTGAGAGGTTGATGACGCAGTTGGAGATGACGACATCAACCGTCGCATCCGGCAATGGGATCTCTTCGATGAATCCTTTCAGGAACTCGACATTCGAGACACCGACTTCGGCGATGTTGCGGCGAGCGAGGTCGAGCATCTCATCGGTCATATCAAGTCCGAAGACCATGCCGGATGGTCCGACACGGCGGGAGGACAGCAGGACGTCGATGCCTCCTCCGGAACCGAGGTCGAGCACTGTCTCCCCCTCGGACAACTCGGCAATCGCGGTGGGATTGCCGCAGCCGAGACTGGCCGAGAC
>JBFJTO010000135.1:0-4753 GCA_041625295.1 Acidimicrobiia bacterium
AGGACAGAGCAGGAGCCTTCTAAGCTCTTGGTCGGGGGTTCGAATCCCTCCGGGGGTACGGGATAAGCGACCCATTCGTGGTGGCCGTAGCTCAGACGGTTAGAGCGCCAGGTTGTGGCCCTGGAGGTCGGGGGTTCGAGTCCCCTCGGTCACCCCAATGCGGGTTGACGGCTCCGCCGTCTCTCGTTGCTGGAGAGTTCGCTCTCCGGTTCGCCGAAAAGTAAAGCAAACACCGGAGTTCCCCTGTGACCGTACAAGTTCGTGATGCCGGACCATTCGAGAGGCTCGTCACTTTCAGTGTGAGCGAAGCCGAACTCGATGCTGCCAAGTCGAAGACTGCCCGTCGGCTTTCCCGCGAGGTGAAGATCCATGGTTTCCGACCAGGAAAGGCGCCCCGCCAGATTGTCGAGGCGACCGTGGGCGCGTCCCGGCTTCGGTCGGAGACGATCGACGACCTCATCCCTGAGAAGTTGACGAGCGTGTTGCTGGAGTCGGAGATCGATCCGGTAATCACCCCGAGCCTGGAAGCACTTGACGAGACCGGCGACGGGCTCTCCGTAGAGGTGCGGGTCACTCTCTGGCCGAAACTCGACAGCGTTCCCAATCACACAGATCGCAGGATCACGGTCGGAAACCCGGCGGTGACCGATGACGAAGTCTCCGAACAGATCGAGAGGCTCAGGAACCAGTTCGCCCAACTCGAGACGGTGGAGCGTTCCGCCGTCGCCGGCGACTTCGTGGCCATCGACCTGCGGGCAACGAGCGAAGGCCTCGATGTCCCCGAAGCCAGAGCCGACCAGATCCTCTACGAGGTGGGGTCGGGTGAGTTCATCGACGGAATCGATGAGGTTCTCGTCGGGGTTGCCGCGGGTGAAAGTGTCGAGTTCGAGGGTCAGCTGCCTGAAGGCTTTGGCGAAAGGGCAGGCCTCGAGGTCACCTTCTCGCTCGATGTGACCGAGGTACGACAGAAGCTGCTTCCCGACCTCAACGACGAGTGGGTCGACGAGGTGACCGAGTTCGAGACGATCGAAGAGCTCCGGGCGAGCCTGGTGGAGCGAATGGCCGACATCAAGAAGCGGTCGCTGGCGGTCAGTTTCCGGGAGTTGGTGCTCGACGAATTGGTGAGCGAGGTGGACCTGGAACTCCCCGAAGCCCTGGTGCGTGCCGAGATGGACGAGATCATCCACCGTTTCGGCCACCGGCTCGAGGAGCGTGAAATCTCGTTCGAGGACTATTTCGCGGCGACCGGGATAACCCAGGAGTCGTTCGTCGAGGATGTGACCAATCAGGCCGACCGTTCTCTGCGAACCCGGATTCTCCTTGAAGCTGTGGTCGACGAGCAGGGTCTGGAAGTCGAACCGGCCGAGTTCACATCGATGGTCGAGGGAATTGCCATGCGGTCCGAGAAGCCCGACGAGGTCCGCCGCGCCCTCTACGGTGGACCCCAAAGTAAGTCACTGGTCGGTGATATTCTCCGCAACAAGGCGCTCGAAACGATCATCTCGGGTGCCACGCCCGTCGATGAAGATGGGAACGAGGTGGATCTCTCCATCTCCGAAGTTGAAGCGGAAGTAGTCGAAGCAGAAGTTGTTGAAGGCGATGTCGTCGAAGCCGAGGTGGTTGTAGCCGAGGTGGACGGCGGAACCGAGGAGGAATGATGAAGTCCGAAGGATTCGTACCGGTTCCCTACGTAACTGAACAGACCAGCCGCGGCGAGCGCACCTATGACATCTTCAGCAGACTGCTGAAGGACCGGATCATCTTCCTGGGGACGCCCATCGACGACACCGTCGCCAACCTGATCATGGCGCAGTTGCTTCACCTCGAAAGCGACGATCCCGACAAAGATGTCTTCTTGTACATCAACTCGCCGGGAGGGTCGATCACATCGCTGTTCGCGATCTACGACACCATGCAATACATCAAGCCGGACGTGAACACGGTGTGCATGGGCATGGCGGCTTCGGCCGCGGCTGTGATCCTCGCCGGTGGTGCCAAGGGCAAGCGGTTTGCACTGCCCCACGCCAGGATCATGTTGCACCAGCCTTCGGGTGGCGCGCAGGGCCAGGCTTCAGACATCGAGATCCAGGCTCGGCTGATCATGCAGATGCGCGAGCAGCTCAACCAGATCCTCGCCGACCACACCGGTCAGGACGTCGAGAAGGTCGCCACCGACACCGAGCGCGACTACTGGATGCTCGCCGAGGAGGCCAAGACTTACGGCATCGTCGACGAAGTTCTCACACGACGTGAGCTCGCCGCGGTAGCCTCCTCCTAGAGGAGGTAGTGAACTCGATGGCGAAATTCGGCGAAGGCGGCGATCTCCTCAAGTGCAGCTTCTGTGGCAAGTCCCAGAAGCAGGTCAAGAAACTGATCGCCGGGCCAGGCGTATACATATGTGACGAGTGCATCGACCTCTGCAACGAGATCATCGAAGAGGAGATGTCGACCACCGAAGAGGTCAACTTCTCCGAGCTTCCCAAGCCGGCGGAGATTCTCCGCTACCTCGACGATTACGTCGTCGGCCAGGACGACGCCAAGAAGGCCCTCGCCGTCGCCGTGTACAACCACTACAAGCGGGTCCGGACCAACGATCACCACCACGACGATGTCGAGCTTCAGAAATCGAACATCGTCCTGATCGGCCCCACCGGGTCTGGCAAGACGCTTCTCGCCCAGACGCTGGCCCGTCAGTTAAATGTGCCTTTCGCCATCGCCGACGCCACCGCTCTCACCGAGGCCGGCTATGTCGGCGAGGATGTCGAGAACATTCTCTTGAAGTTGATCCAGGCCGCCGACTACGACGTGAAGCGAGCCGAGCAGGGGATCATCTATATAGACGAGATCGACAAGATCTCCCGCAAGTCCGAGAACCCGTCCATCACCCGCGACGTTTCCGGCGAGGGTGTCCAGCAGGCGTTGTTGAAGATCTTGGAGGGCACCGTTGCGAGCGTGCCGCCTCAGGGCGGGCGCAAGCATCCTCATCAGGAGTTCATCCAGATCGACACCAAGAACGTGCTGTTCATCTGCGGCGGCGCCTTCTCGGGTCTCGAAGAGATCATCGGCAATCGTGTGGGTCGCAAACAGGTCGGCTTTGGCGCCGACGTGCGGTCCCGCAAGGAGATCCGGCCGTTTGAGCTCCTGAGCCAGGTCCTGCCACAGGACCTGATGAAGTATGGGTTGATCCCCGAGTTCATCGGCCGTCTGCCCGTGGTGGCCACGGTCGAGGACCTCGACAAGGATGCCTTGATCGCCATCCTCACCCAGCCTCGTAACGCCCTCGTAAAGCAATATGCGCGGATGCTCGAGATGGACGGTGTGGAACTCGTTTTCACACCCGAGGCGCTGGAGGAAGTCGCCGAGCAGGCGGTGCTCCGTGGCACCGGTGCCCGTGGCTTGCGTGCAATCCTCGAAGAGGTCTTGTTGAACACCATGTTCGACATCCCCTCCCGCTCGGATGTGTTCCGGGTGGTGATCGACGGCAACGTTGTGAAGGAGCGGGTCAACCCGACTCTGATCCCCCGCGCCGACGAACCGCAGGAGAAGTCGGCGTAAGGGCTCCTGTCTTCCACAAAGCGGGGTCCCTTTCGCGCCTTTTCTGGGCCGAGAGTTTCGTCCTCCACGAAGTGGAGGAAGGTTCCTGCCGGCCGCAGGACGGGAGGTAGGAGGGCTATCCCCTGCCGGTTCGGGATAGGTTTACCCGGATCAGGGGTTCCCGTTGCGGTTTCTGGGCCGAGCGACCCATTGTCAACCCTGCTCGGGCGGCGAGAATATGGGGTCCGACGGAACGTCGAAACCCATTGACCGGGTGTCGGCGCTCTGCTACAACTAGTGGTGAGATGTCACGTAGAGTGACATTCGGGGCAAACGGGCAGCGTTGAACTACAGATCGAATCACGGTCACCAATGATCTGTAGGGAGCTAGTGGTGAGACCGGCCCTCCCATTGACTGAGCGGGCAAGCCAGGGAGGCTGCAAGTGAATGTTTTGACACGACGGAGGCTGGCTGGGGCGTCAGCACTCCTTCTTCTTACCTCGTTGGTACCTCTATTCGCGTTGCCGGCCGCAGGTGCATCAAGCGGCTACAGCTTGGACTTCATTGCCGCTGAGTCCAGCACCTACAACCATGCGACCGGGGGTGGTAAGTACAACAGCCGCTCCATCGGCACAGACGTCGTTGAGTCCCTTGAGGGTGGCGACTTTTCATGTGGAGACATCGTGAGTTACCTGATCGCTGTGAAGCGGACCGGTGGCTCGGGATCGCAAACCGTGAGGCTTGAGGTCAGTTTCACCGACTATTCGACGGGCCAGCAGGGCGTCGCGTTCAACGACATTTTGGGCGTCGCTGTCAACGGATCTGATGACACAGGCACCCTGGGCACAGCGGACAGTACGGCACTGCTCGTAGCCGAGACCAAGACGGGATCCGATTTCACGAAGCCAAGCCTCCTCAAAGGATCAATTGATGTCTCGTCTGTTGACCCGGGAGATCAGGTCATCGTGCGTGTCGACGTCAGGATGGCATGCAACGGGCAAACGCCCACAGGCAATCTTCAAGGTTATCTGGACGATGCCAAAGTGTCTGGACTGTCGATTTCTTCGGGTCAACAGACAATTCCGTTGAAGCATGTCGGGCAGATTCACATTGATGCTCCGGCGATTTCGTTGGTGAAGTCGGGGACGTTGAATGATGACGATGGCACGGCTGGTGTGAGTGCTGGTGACACGATTTCGTATGCGTTCACGGTGACGAA
>JBFJTO010000136.1:0-4731 GCA_041625295.1 Acidimicrobiia bacterium
ACCGGATCGCCGTCCAGACGTTGCTCCAGCTCGGCGCAGCTGACTTCTGTGATCTCTCGCTTCGCCTGGGCAACCAGTTCCTGATAAGTCAACACCATTGGGCAACTCTCGAGCTTCTAACCACCATCATCATAGGAATTAGAAAAGCCATCGGGATCTGAACGATATTCGGGATCGGTAACCTCTGCCACCTTCGAAGAAGGTGCCAGTGGAGATACACGCCGACATAGTCGCCGCAATCGGCGAAACCCCCCTCGTCAGGTTGTCCCGGATTCACCCGGCGGGAAACCTCGTGGCCAAAGTCGAGTACATGAACCCGGGTGGATCGATAAAAGAGCGGATCGCAGTCACCATGATCGACGCCGCCGAGAGGGAGGGACTGCTCAGACCGGGAGGCACGATCATCGAGCCCACATCAGGGAACACGGGGGTCGGGCTGGCACTGGTCGGAGCGGTCCGTGGCTATCGGGTCATCTGCACCGTTCCCGACAAGGTGTCCACAGAGAAGATCGATCAGCTGCGAGCTTACGGAGTCGAGGTGATCGTCACGCCCACCGAACTGCTCCCCGAGCATCCGGACTCCTACTACGGCGTGGCCAGGCGTCTCGCGAGCGAGATCGACGGCGCTTTTCACCCCGATCAGTACGCAAACCCAAACAACCCCCTCGCCCACGAGATGACCACGGGTCCCGAGATCTGGCGACAGACCGATGGAACGATCGACGTGCTCGTCGCCGGGGTCGGTACCGGCGGCACCATCACCGGGACAGGGCGGTATCTCAAAGCACGCAATCCCGCGATCCGACTCGTTGGAGCCGACCCGGAAGGATCTATCTATACCGCAGGTCCCGATGGCGACATCCACCAATACCTCGTCGAAGGGGTCGGCGAGGACTTCTACCCCGACACCGTCGACATCGACATCGTGGACCGTTGGATGATGGTCACTGATGCACAGTCATTCGCCATGACCAGGCGTTTGGCGTGCGAGGAGGGCCTGCTCGTCGGTGGTTCCTGCGGCATGGCCGCCCACGCTGCGCTCGCCGTGGCAGCCGAGGACGAATCCAAACTCGTGGTCGTGATCCTTCCTGACTCGGGCCGCGGCTACCTCTCCAAAGCCTTCAACGACGATTGGATGCGCGCCCAGGGTTTCTAGACCCGGTCGAGTGCCTGTGAGAGATCGGCGATCAGGTCCTCAGCGTCCTCGAGACCGACCGAGAGGCGCACCAGCCCATCGGTGATTCCTGCCGCCAACCGCTCCTGGGGAGTCATGTCACCGTGGGTCATCGTTACCGGGTGGGTTATCAGCGACTCGACCGATCCGAGATTCTCCGCGAGAGCCCAGAGCCCCACCGACCTCATCAGCTGCTTGCCGGCCTCGACACCGCCGCGAACCTCGAACCAGGCCATGGCGCCAAAACCCGTCGCCTGGCGCCGGGCCAGCTCGTACTGCGGGAACGATTCCAGCCCCGGATAGGCGACCCGGAGCACCTTTGGATGCGTCTCCAGGAATCGTGACACCGCCAGTGCGTTGGCGGACTGGCGATCGAGGCGTTCGGAGAGCGTCTTGGTTCCTTGCAGGGTCAGCCACGCGACCTGTGGGGACATGATCAGACCAGCCGACTTCATCGTGAAGCGGAGCGACTCGTTCAGTTCGTCGGTGGAGGCAACGACGGCACCACCGAGGGTGGCGTTGTGTCCATCGAGGTATTTGGTGGTCGAGTGAACCACGAGGTCGGCACCGAGTTCGAGCGGTCGCTGGTAGTAGGGACTGAGAAAAGTGTTGTCAACGGCATGGACAATCCCCGCCTCTCGAGCGATCTCGGACACGGCCGCCAGATCGGTCATCTTCAACGTCGGGTTGGCGGGGGTCTCGACGAAGATCAGGCTGGTGTTGTCGCGAAGGGCCGATGCCACATTGGCGGGATCGGACGTGTCAACGAAGCTGAACTCGACACCAAAACGCTGCATGACTCTGGTGGCGAAGCGATGCGTGCCCCCGTACACGACGTTGGAAACGACTGCGTGGGCTCCTGCCTCGAGAAAGCTGAGCATCACGGCGGATGTGGCTGCCATGCCGGTGCCATACGCGGTGGCAGCGACACCACCCTCGAGGGCGGCAATGCGTCTCTCGAACGCGGCAACCGTGGGATTGCCTGCGCGCGAATAGGAGTAACCCCTGGCCATGTAGTCCTCGACGGACTGCTGAACGAAGGTCGTCGACTGGTGGATCGGGGTCAGGATCGCCCCGGTGAGCGGATCGGGTTCGACACCCGCGTGTATCTGTTTGGTTCGGAATCCCATGGCCCCATTCTTGCCGACGCGTTCGGGCCCCGCATCCGCGAGGCCCGAACGGTCAAACACCTTGGGAAAGCTTCAGCCGCTTCGACTGCTGTGGGGGGACCAACTCCACAGATCCCAGAGGTCGGTGGTCCGAGTTTGAGTCGCCATCTGCTCCAATGTCTGGAGGAGCGGCGCCTCGGTGTGCGGAGCGCCGCTCAGCGCTCGGCCACCTCCAGAGTCCCAAAACATCTAACCAAGCAGGACCACCTCCTTTCTCTGGTACCGGGATTCTGCCATGTGCGGTGACCAATCGGAAGGCTTTTTCGTTGCGGGGTCGATGATGCTTTCCTACATCCTCGTGTTCTCACCCATCGAGATCGGCATCGCCTGGATCGTGATGTTCGCCGCTGCAGTTCTTCAAGGCACGATCGGATTCGGATTTGCAGAGCTGTCGGTTCCGAACCTCACTCTTGTCAATCCACAATTCACGCCGATACCGGAGATGTTCCTGGCCGCTCCGCTGACGATCGCGGCGGCCTGGCGCGAGCGATACAAGTTGGATCTGAAGGGTCTCGGCTGGATCATCACCGGGCGGATACCCGGAGCCCTCCTGGGGGCATGGACACTCACGATGGTCAGTGAGCGACTTCTCGACCTGATCATCGCCGGACTGGTGATTCTTGCGGTGGTGGCCATCGGATCCGGTTGGACTGTCCGCCTCAACCGACACAACCGCGTGATCGCCGGATTTGCGTCGGGGTTCTCGGGCACGACATCGGCGATCGGGGGCCCACCCATGGCACTCCTTTACCGAAACGCGGAAGGGAGCGTGATCCGTTCCAGCCTGGGTGCGATCTTCACGGTGGGGTTGGCCATCAATCTGTCGTCGCTGTTCGCCACCGGAGCGGTAGTCAGTGCCGACTTCGAGGTCGTCAAGATCTTGATCATCCCTGCACTGGCCGGATTCGCACTCAGTTCGAGATTCACCCCCATGTTCGAAGGGCGGAACATCCGGGTTGGCATCCTGATCGTCTCCGGGTTCGCTTCGATAGCCCTCCTCGTGAGGGCTGTTCTCGCCTAGACGACGCGGTTCAGCCAGATTCCGTCCCCCGAGAAGGCCGCCAGATTGGCCTCGAAGATGCGGGCGAACCGCGGTCCGTATTCGGGAGAGAGGCCGGCAGTATGCGGCGTCATGACCACTCGGGGATGTCGCCACAGCGGCGATCCGGACTCGAGTGGCTCGGTGGCAAACACATCGAGCCCGGCACCCCGAAGGGTCCCCGCATCGAGAGCTTCGATCAAGGCGGCCTCGTCAACCGCCGAACCACGACCCACATTCACGAACCATCCCGCACCAAGGGCTGCCAGCTGTTCGGCGCCCACCAGCTTGCGGGTGTCTTCGGCGTCGGGAAGCACCGACACCACGACGTCGGCAAGACGAAACACCTCGGTCGTCTGATCGGGCGTGAACACGGATCGGGCCACGCCCACGTATGACCCGGTGTCCCGCTTGGTTCCGATCACCTTCATCCCCCATGCCGCAGCGCGCCTGGCGATCTCCTCTCCGATAGCCCCCAGACCGAGGATGCCCATCGTCTTGCCTGCCAGTTCCTCGCCGGTGCGTTGCTGCCAGATCTCCGTCTCGGCCTCACGCATCGATATTCCGACGCCGCGGGTCATCGCCAACAAGAGAGCGAATGCGTGTTCGGCAACCTGGGGACCGTGCACACCCCGGGCCGACGTGAGAACGACGCCACGGTCGGCCAGCAACTCAACGGGGAACTGCTCGACGCCGGCCGAGATCGATTGCACCCAGCGCAGGGAATCGGTCAGAAACTCGGGCCGCCACCGAAAGGTCACGAATATTTCAGCGTGTTCGAGTGCCTCACGAACTCCCGGGTCGTCGTCGACGCGCACCAGGCGGATACCGGAGATGTCCTCGAGAGCGGTGTCGACCCCCCGCGGATAACGATGGTGGAGGACGACTCTCACAGATTCTCGGTGAGGATGTCCCACATCGAACCGAAGGCGGCGGTCGTCTGACGAAACGACCACACCAGCAACAGGAACATCGCAATCACCCCAACGGCCGTCAAGAGCGAGCGAAGTCTGTACAGCAGTCGCTGCGACGGATCCTCGATGTAGGACACTTCCGCAGGGACCGGAGCCGGTAGCACCGATAGACGCTCGGGTCGCGCTTGAGCCACCGCGCCGCGTTGGTGGCGGCCCCTGGACTCAGCCTCCGGTTTGGTGGCCACAGGTGAGGACGCGACTGCGGGCTTGGGTGGTGGCCGCGGCGGTGGGGCGGCCAGAACCGGAGCGGGCATGTTCATTGGGGCTATTTCAGAGAGAACCTGCTCGATCGTCAGCTGCGACTTGGGCGTCGGCGGCTCGACTCCCGCGGCGCGAAACAGGTCAGACTCGTCGAGGGCCAGTATCGCCGCCAGC
>JBFJTO010000137.1:0-4703 GCA_041625295.1 Acidimicrobiia bacterium
GAGAACTATCAACTCGGTAGCCCGACGGGCGGGTTGGGCGAGATCCCCGAGCCGATCCAAGGATCCGGCGTCGAAACTGATCATCAGCTCAGGACTTGGAGGGACATCCTCAGGTGGGACCAGAAGACTGAGAGGGAGAAAGCGGAAGGTCTCGATGTGTGAGAACGGCGGCCCGAACGAAGGGAACACGGTCTTGCCGGCATTGCGGAGCGCCACTGCCATGGCAAGCATCGATCCCAGAGCATCGCCGTCGGGGCCGACGTGACAGGCCAACACGACCGAGTCCGCAGCCCTCACCAACCCGGCGGCGCGGGCAAGGGATTCATTCTTCATCGTCGCCACCTTTGAGCCTCCTCAGGAGTGATTCGATCTTCTCGCCGGCGACGATGCCCTCATCGCGCCGGAATTCGAGAGCCGGTGTGTACTTGGTGCTCAGCTCGTGGCCAAGTATCCGCCGGAGCCGCGGAGCGGCGTGATCCAGCGCCTGACGTGCTTCTTCGGATTTCGAGAGGTCGAGCGTGGAGAAGAAGACCGTGGCTCTCCGCAAGTCGTGGGAAGTGTCCACACCGGTGACTGTCACGAATCCAACCCTCGGATCTTTGAGCTCGGCGATCTCTTCGGCGAGAACCTGCTTGATGATCGAGTTCACCCTGTGCATTCGTGAATATGACGGGTTGCTCACAGTGACTCCTCCAGGTAGCTCACTCGTATCTCGAGGACTTCGATCTCAACGCACTCTTCAAGGTAGCCCTGCACGCGTTCAATCAACATTTCCAGCCGGGTTGCCCCAGGTGCCACAGCGGCCACACCTATCGACGAGAGCTGCCAGTGATCATGATGGTCGATCTCGGACACGCTGAGCGACGCCACTCGCTTCAAGCCTTCGATCAGGGGACGCACCACGGCCCTCTTGGCCTTGAGGGAGTTCGCCGCAGGGATGCGCAGTTCGATGCGCAGGGCTGCGGCATACATCAGGTCCGAGCGACCTCGCGCACTTCGAACACCTCGAGGACGTCGCCTTCCTTGACGTCGTTGAAGCCCTCGATCGAGATGCCGCACTCGAAGCCAGCCGCCACCTCTCACACGTCGTCCTTGAAACGGCGAAGAGAACCCATGACTCCCGTGTAGACGACAACGCCGCCGCGGATCAAGCGAATTCGACCATTTCTCTGAACGACACCGTCGGTGACATACGAGCCGGCAACGGTTCCAGCGCGGGGAACCTTGAACAATGCCCGCACCTCGGCAGAACCAAGGACCACCTCCAACTTGTCGGGCTCGAGCTTTCCGACCAAGACGTTCTCGAGATCCTCGAGAAGCTCATAGATGATCCCGTACGTGCGGATCTCTATCCCGGCAGCTTCGGCGGCCTGACGCGCCTTGCCCTCGGGCCGAACATTGAAGCCCACGATGATTGCGCCTGTGACCTCGGCCAGGGTGACGTCGTTCTCGTTGATTCCTCCGACCGCGCCATGAATGACCTCGATCCTGCCGTCTTCCCTGGTGATCTTGGCGATGGAATCGCGAAGTGCCTCGACCGAGCCGTGGGCATCGGCCTTCAGCACGATGCGAAGCTCGGTGTCGTCTGAGCGCAGTTGTTCGAGCAGGCCCTGCAAGCGTTCCTTGGCTGTCGGCAGCGCATGCTCCCGGTCCTTGATGGCCTGAGACCGCTCGGCAGCCACAGCCTTGGCGTCCTTGTCGGTGGCAACAACCTCGAAAGCGTCACCTGCGGTGGGCACATCCGACCAACCCATGATGAGCACCGGCATGGCGGGCGTGGCCGTCTTCAGGCGGTTGCCCTCGTGATCCATCATCGCCCGCACTCGTCCCGGAACCGCGCCGGCGACGAAACTGTCTCCCTGCCGCAATGTGCCACGCTGGATGATCACGGTGGCTGTCGGTCCCCTGCCCTGCTCGAGCTGAGACTCGATCACGAACCCGAAGGCAGACGCATCGGGGTTGGCCTTGAACTCTTGAAGTTGGGCGATCAGGTCGAGGACTTCGAGAAGGTTGTCGATCCCTTTGCCGGTCACGGCCGAAAGTTCCACCGACGGCACCTCGCCACCCAGTTCCTCGGTAACGACACCGTGCGTTGTGAGCATCGTCCTGACTCGAAGTGGATCGGCACCGGGTAAGTCCATCTTGTTCACGGCCACCACCAACTGCACGCCGGCGGCCTTGGCATGGCTGATCGCCTCGATCGTCTGGGGCATGACCCCGTCGTCAGCGGCAACCACGAGAACCACGATGTCGGTGACCTCGGCCCCACGGGCACGCATGGTCGAAAAGGCGGCATGGCCCGGCGTATCGATGAAAGTGATCGAGTTGCCACCGACCCGCACCTGGTAGGCGCCGATGTGCTGGGTGATTCCGCCCTGCTCCCCCGAGACGACATGGGTCTTGCGAATCGCATCGAGCAGGGTGGTCTTGCCATGGTCGACGTGACCCATAACGGTCACGACCGGCGGACGGGGCTTCAGATCTGCCGGCGCGTCATCGAATACCGGACGGACGATCACTGGTTCGGGCGCGGGAGCCGGGGACTCGTCGATGTCGATCATCAACCCAAACGACTCTCCGACGGCCTCCATCAACTCCCCGGGCATCGTTGCCGTGGCACCAGCCGGGAGTCCGCGAACGAGCAGAGCCTTGACCACATCGCCGACGGGACGGTCAACGGCCTCGGCGAAGTCGGCAACCGTGATCTCTGCGGGGACGGTCACGATCCGGAGGTCGCTCACTTCCGGTTCCGGGGCGGCATCCGTGGGAACCTCGGGGGCAGCTTCCGGCGTTGCCGGAGGTGGGTCCTTAGGTGTCGGGGCAGGTTCGCCCGCGAGACCCAGTTTGACCAACTCGACCTCGGTTTCATCGAGCCCTGAAGACGCCGTCTTCACGGCTAGCCCGAGCGCCAGCGCCTGGTCGAGCACTTCGCTCGATTCGAGACCCAGATCGCGGGCCAGCTCGTAGATTCTGATTTTCGCCACTATCTCACTCTTCTTCAGTTGCCGGTGTCTGCTCGCCAATTGCAGCATCTTCCCCGGCTGCATCTTCAGGAACCTCGGGTTCGGGGATCACTTCTTCGGGGGCACGGTCGCTCTGGATGTCGATCCGGTAGCCGCTGAGACGGGCCGCGAGCCGGGCATTCTGGCCTTCCTTGCCGATGGCCAGCGAAAGCTGATGCTCACTCACGATCACGAGCGCCGTCTTCTCGGCTTCATCGAGGATGACCTCTTGGACCTTGGCCGGACCCAACGCCTCGGCGATGAACTGGCGGGTGTCGTCTCGATATTGCACCACGTCCACTTTCTCGCCGCGCAGCTCGTTGACGACCTGGCGAACTCGCGAACCCCGGGCACCCACACAGGCACCCTTGGGGTCGACATTGGAATCGTGGGAAACGACGGCGATCTTGGTGCGGTGTCCCGGTTCCCTGGCAATCGACGTTATCTCGATGGTTCCATCGACGAGTTCGGGGACTTCCAATTCGAGAAGCCTGCGGACTAGGTCCGGGTGGCTTCGACTGACGACGATCTGAGGACCCTTCAGCTCGTTGCGAACCTCGAGTACCAGGGCCTTTACACGATTACCGCGGTCGAGGCGCTCATAGGGAATGCGCTCGGAACCGGGCATCAGCGCCTCGGCGTCACCGAGGTCCATGATCACATAGCGGTTGTCCACCTGCTGGATGATGCCGGTGACCAGATCACCCTCACGTCCCTCATACACGTCGAATACCTGCTCGCGCTTGGCCTCGCGGAGCCGCTGAGCGATGACTTGTTTGGCAGTTTGGGCGGCGATGCGACCAAAGTCGTCGGGCGTGTCGGCCCATTCCCTGGTGACGTTGCCGTCTTCGTCGAGCTCTTGCGCGTAGACGAGGATCTCGCCCGAATCCGGGTCGATGGTGACCCTGGCCTCTTCTGCAGCACCGGGATTGCGCTTGTAAGCACTCACCAGAGCATTGGCAAGCGCGTCAAGGATCGTGTCAACGGGAACGCCGCGCTCCCGCTCGAGAAGCTCGAGTGCCTCCATGACCTGGCCGTCGATCTTCATGGCCTTCTCCTCACTTCTTACCTGGCTTTGGTGTCTTCTCCCAGGTGAAGACGGTTTTGGCACTGATTACGTCTTCAAAGGAGATTTCACGGCGTTGGGAATCTTCTAGAACTGTGAATCCTGCGTCGCCGACGTTTTCGAGAAGACCCTTCACGGTCACTGTGTCCCCGGCCGTTCTGGCCTTGATGTGGACGTTTCTGCCCACCGACTTGTGAAAATGGCCGGGCCGCCTGAGCTTGCGCTCCAGACCCGGGGAAGAGACCTCGAGCTGATAGGAACCCTCGATATCGATCGTGTCGTCGAGAATGCGGGAGATTCCGTCGCTCACCTCGGCGAGTCTGTCTATACCGACACCGCCTTCACAGTCGATGAGGACGCGCAGAACCCGGCCGGAGAGCTCGAGGTCATCGAGTTCCAGTCCTTCGGCGGCCAACCAGGGCTCAATGGTCGCCCAGGCCGCTTCTGCATCCGCCATCACCTGCACAGGTCCTCCGTCGATTTGGCTACTTCCACAAAGAAAAAGGCGGGGGGCGCCCACCTCGAAGTAGCGTCCTTCTGTTGCCCCCCAAGTATCGGCCTGGCCCGGACCGGCCAGGCCAGGGCTATCGAGACTGTTTCTGGAAGCTGTGCATGTGGTCAACGAGGGCTGAGAC
>JBFJTO010000138.1:0-4691 GCA_041625295.1 Acidimicrobiia bacterium
AGGGTCCGCACCACTCTGCCCAGAAGTCCACCAGGACGGCGCGTTCGCCCCCGACGGCCTCCTGGAACGTGCTGTCTGTGAGTGTGACGATGTTGTCTGCCATTATTTTCCTTCTCCAGTCATTTTGTTCAGAAAGTGCTCGACGTCGATCGCTGCCCGACATCCACTGCCTGCAGCAGTCACTGCTTGGCGGTACACCGGGTCGGCCACATCTCCGGCAGCGAACACACCCGGAACCGAGGTGGCCGTGCTGGCCCCGTTGGTGACTATGTAGCCCTTTTCGTCGAGTTGTAGTTGTCCTGCGAACAGGTCGGTGGTTGGTTTGTGGCCGATGGCCAGGAACACGCCGTCGGTGTCGAATCGGCGCGACTCGCCGGTGACGGTGTCGGTGAGGGTCACGCCGATCACCTCGGTTTCGCCGAGAATCTCGGTGACCACCGCATTCCAGATCACGTCGATCTTGGGATGGTCTTGAACTCTGGTTCCCATGATCTTCGAGGCCCGGAACTCGTCGCGCCGGTGAACGATTGTGACTTTGGATGCGAACTTGGTGAGGAACAGGGCCTCTTCCATGGCCGAATCTCCCCCGCCGACAACGACCAGTTCCTTTTCCTTGAAGAAGAACCCGTCGCAAGTGGCACAGGCCGATACTCCGCGACCGGTCAGTTCTTGTTCACCGGGTACGCCCAGCCATTTGGCAACGGCGCCGGTCGAGATGATCACCGCGTCGGCCGCGTACTCGTCGGCACCCACCCACACCGTGAACGGGCGTTGTGTGAAGTCGACGGCGGTGACGTCGGACGCAACCAGACGGGTGCCGAAACGCTCGGCCTGCTTTCGGAACTGGTCCATCAAATCCGGTCCCAGGATTCCATCCGGAAAGCCGGGGTAGTTCTCCACATCCGTGGTGATCATGAGTTGGCCACCAGAGGGAATTCCTTCGAAGACCAGCGGTTCCAGGGCTGCCCGCGCCGCGTAGAGCGCGGCTGTGTATCCGGCAGGTCCGCTGCCGATGACTATGACTTTCTCGGTCATTGCTTTTCTCGCTTTGGGTTTCTCATCCTCCACACCAACACTCCACCCACGACGATTAGTCCACCTTCGAGGGCAAAGGCTCCCGCGGGCGACAACGGTATGGCAAGCGAACGGTGGATGGTGAGCACCAGAAACACGAGACCGAGGAGTGCCAGGACCACCAGCGGAAGCGACGCGGCAGCGATGCCGACCCCGCGACGTACGCGGTCAACGGTCATCGCTCTTACTTTCGTCGCCACCGACTCGAGGAAGTCAGCGAGACGTGCCGGAAAGTCCTCCATGTGGTGAGGTTAGCGAGCCGGCGTGAACGTCCGTCAACGGCTGAGAAGCAGCTCGCACGTGGTGGCATCGAAGCGCTCGATGACACGTTCGCCGGCCGGGTCCTCGATCAGATACGACACTATGGGCTTGCCGTCGAGCTCGGCCTCGATCGATCCGAAAACGGGGTCTTCGGGCAGACATGGCGGGGCCACCCGTTCGCTGTTGGCGTAGTCGGTTCGACCCAGTTTCATCGTCGAACCGCTCAGTGAGACCAGCATCTGGTCTTCGAGTTCGATGAGTTCGGCCTCTGTGACGGCACCCCCGTCGCTTATGGGCGAGAAGGGGAGCGAGGGTGCCGACTCCGCCCCGACGGCAGATGAGTATCTCTGGTCGGGAGCGGTCGAAGTGGCGTCGGCCTGCAGAGGCGCTGCTGCGGCGGTCGTCACTGCATTGGGTGCGGCGAGGGTCTCATCGGCGGATTCCATCCGGTTGAGCGAAGGTCCGATTCCGACGATCACCAGAAGTCCGGCCGCAACCGAGGCCACGGTCACCCAACGCTTCAGTCGTCGGTCCTTTGGCGACTGCATGGCCGAGAAGACCGAGGAGCGGAGCGAGGCGATCTCGGGGCCGGACATCTCCGGATGCGCACTCGACAAGAGCAGAGATCTGATCTCTCTCTGGAGCCGGTATTCATCGGCACAAACAGCACAGGAGGCGTCATCGAGCGGGATGTCGGCCGCCGCGCGGGCCGCTATTTCGTCGAAGTCGTGTATGTGGTCGGTCATTGGCTCTCCCCGGTTTGATGCCGCGGAGCCTCTCTGAGGTTCCCCAGTTGCTCTGCCAAGAGTTTTCTCGCCCGGAAGACCCTCGACTTCACGGTGCCGATGGGGACGCCCAGGATCTCGGATACCTCCGCCAAAGCCAGACCGTGGGCATCGCTCAGAACCACCGCGGCTCGAAACTCGACGGGAAGCGACTGAATCGCTCTCTCCAACTCGGGTCGGAGCTCCACGGATTCAAAAGCGTCCCCCGCCGAATCATCGGAAATCTCGAAGTGGTCCGGTAACACATCGAGCGGTCGTCGCTTGGCCTTGCGCATCGCATCGAGGCACGTGTTCACCGCAATCCGATACAACCATGTGGAGACCGCCGACTCGCCGCGGAAGCGGGCGGCCTTTCGGAAGAGGGTCACAAAGACTTCCTGCGTGGCGTCAAGAGCGAGTTCGCGGTTCGAGAGCATCCGCATGCACACGGAGAAGACCAGACCCTCGTGGCGACGCATGAGGTCGGAGAACGCTTCGCGATCTCCCTTGGCCGCCTGAACGATGAGCTGTCCGTCAGGATCGTTCATTGACGGAAGCGTACCTCTGCGATGTCTGCGGAATAGTTGGCGCCATCGGCTGTGGGCAAGTCGGTCATCCAGAGAATCCAGTTGCCGTCGGCACGCGGCGGCAACTGAAGTGTGGTGTTGCCCTCGGCGGTCCTGCCGGTGACGATCGACTCCCAGGCGGCAGGATCTTCGGGTTTCACGGGTGACCAGGCCAGCCGGTAGGCGACACCGGCTGTCATGCGAACGAATTCGACGGATGCGGGCGTGCCCGTCAATTCGAAGGTCAACCCCACTCCGGGTTTGAGAAGGGGAAGGGGGTCGCGGTATCGCTCGGTTCGCCAACTGGTGGAAGCGTCGCCGTCAACGAGGTTGGCAACCAAATCGTCGTTTTCATCACCACCACCAAATGGGTCCACGGACGAAACCGAGAGAACCTGGACGCGTTTCTCGGATGGTTCCTGGATCGTGGTGGTGGTTGTGGTGATAACGACACCCGACGGTGGCGGCACCATGATCGGCGCACCGGAGCCTTCGGATAGGACCCGCCCGAGAGCCACCAGACCGGCGGCCGCGAGCACCAGGCCGATGGCTACCAGCAGCAGCCTTCGCGACCATGCCAGCGCCGGGGCAGAGGGTGTGGATCTGGTTGGAGCGGCGCTCATCCCGTCGGCGAGTTGGCGCGCGGTCATCTTCCCCGATTCGGCTGCCCTGATGACCTTGTCGACTCGAGGGTCGAGGCCGTCGACGATTTCAGAGGGGGGAGGACCGCCGATCGGTCCGCCGGTCAGAGCTCTCTCGAGAGTCCTTGCCAGCGCTCGCACATCATCTTCGGCTGTCTCGTAGATTCTCGGGCGCCCGAACGAAGCCAGCTTTGCGGGATGTGACACCGCGTACTGAATCGCGTTCGCCTCGATGCCACCGTGGACCCAACCGGCCTCGTGGAGTGCCGCCAGCGCAGACGCCAGACCTGCCGCATTGGGTATGAATTCGACAACCTCGAAAGTCTCATCCGAGTCCAGCCTGTCGGCGAGGCTCATTCCTCCCGTCCACTCCGAGACTGCGTACACACCGTCGTCGACCTCGCCGGCATTGAATACCGAGGCGAGATGGGGATGGTTGACGGTGGCCGCCGCCCGGACCGCGTTCAGAAACTCCTGGCGTCTGGGCTGGGAAGAGTCAGGACCCAGGATGCGGATCATCACCGGCCGGTCGAGGATCTGGTCGGTTGCCAGCCACTCTTCGACGTCTCCGTCACGACCCAGCCTCACTTCGAGTTCATAACGCTCCGGCAGTGGAGGTGGCATTCAGCGGAGCACGTAGGCCACGCCGACCGTTCCTGGTCCGGAATGGGTGCCCACGACGGCTCCCAACTCGGCGACGATGGGATCCTGACCGGCTGCGGCGCCCACCTCGGCGACGAGTTCTTCGATGTTCACGGCTCCCCCGTGGATCACCGCTATCGCTTCCAGGCGGTCGCGGAGTTCGGACGTCTTGGCGACCAGGGCCGAACGCGCCTTGGATCTCGTCCTCACCCTGCCCGCCGGGGCTACTACGCCGTCGGTGAAGGTGATCAGCGGCTTGACATCGAGAAGAGTTGCCAGGAGCGCCTGCGCCTTGCCGATTCGACCGCCCCGGCGCAGAAACTCGAGAGTGTCGAGGGCGGCCACGATGTTCGACGACGCCGATGCGTCGAGGGCAGCACCCGCGACCTCGCTCAGAGATCCCCCGTTCGAAGCGCTGCGAGCAGCAGCGATCACCTGCAGTCCGAGTGCCATCGAGACGGCCCGCGAGTCGACCACCTTGACCGGTACGGAGGTGTATTTCTCAGCGGCTATGACCGCCGACTGATAGGTGGCGGACAGTTGCGATGAGAGGCACACCGCCACGATTCCTTCCATGCCCTTGCCGAGGAGGCCATCGAATGCCTCGGAGAAGGCACCGGCGCTGGGGGCGGAGGTCTCCGGCAGCGCTGCCCCGGATCGGAGCTTCTCCCAGAAGGCTGCGGTGGTCAGATCCACCCCGTCGGTGAACTCATCGTCTCCGAATCTGATGCTCAGCGGAACGA
>JBFJTO010000139.1:0-4602 GCA_041625295.1 Acidimicrobiia bacterium
CCGAGGCGCCGGAGATCGCTCGCCAGGCCATAGCCCTCGGTGCCCGAGTGCTCTGTCTGCAGATCGGGATCGAATCCGAGGAGGCTGCTCGAATCTCCCGAAACGGCGGGCTGGTCGTGGTCATGAACACCTGCATGGGAGCCACCCACAAGCGGCTGCGGAGTACGGGCGTCCTCTGATCCCGGGTTTCGGTCGTCAAGGGGCGCGCTGGATGCGCGGCTGGTCTGCGTTTCGCGTTGGGTGTCTGTGACGCTCTTCTCTCAGAGGTCAGGGGCCTCTGCGCCTTACCACTGCTCGACATTGCGACGCCGTATCGGAAGATCCCCACGGAATCTTTCGGCTCAGCCGGTGGTGGACAGCGAGCGCACCTTGGCGACGACGGCTCCGAGATTGACCGTCCATCCAACGCCGAACGCCTTGTTAGCGACGATGGCGCCATCAGGGTTCCAGAACGTTCTTTTGAGCTTTTCGACCGTGGGCATCCGGAAGTCGTACGGCACGAAACCGCCGAGGGCCCCGTGCCACGCTCGCTCCTCCTTCGGCAGGCGCAATTCCTTGATCACAGCCGCGATCGCCAGGATTGCGGCCAGAAGTTTCAAGGGTTTCATGCCGTCGGAACGCCGGCGCTTCGTGTCGGAGGCGGTAGCTGGCTTTGCCACAACCTAAGGCTAGCGACGGGGTTTTGAGGCGTCGCCTCGGAAGATCCATACGGAATCTGACTCAGTCACGAAAGAGCGTCCAGAATCGCTGTTCCCAAGTTGGCAAGACCGATCGCCTAACTCTGACGCTCTCATACCGCCCGGGATGTGGGGAACGTGCGAACGTGGTGCGGAGACTTCTGGACTGTCTCAGGGCGACCCGAGACCTCTAAGGTCGGAGAGTGACCACAGGCTTCGTCCCCGCCGAGTTCGACGTCCCGGACCGCTTCGAAGGACCAGGGTTCCGCCTGGAACCGCTGGGTCCCGAGCACAACGAACGTGACCACGAGGCGTGGATGTCGAGCATCGACCACATCCGGTCTACTCCCGGGTTCCCCGACGGCAAGTGGCCCGAAGCCATGTCGCTGGAACGAAACCTCGCGGATCTGATCCGGCATGCGAAGGATTTCGAGGACCGCACCGGTTTCACCTATTCGATCCTCGACGGCGACGAGGTCATCGGCTGTGTCTACATCTATCCCTCCAGGCAGCCGGATCACGACGCCGAGGTGACATCGTGGGTACGCCAGAGCCGGGCCCAGATGGACTTCGTGGTCTGGAGGGCCCTGTCAGCGTGGATCGACAGCGACTGGCCGTTCTCGCGCCCGCTCTACCAACCGCGCAGCTGACGCGCAGCCAGCTTCCCATCCGGGCTCAGATGGTGATGACCTCGTTGCCATGAGCGTGGCCTTCACCGATGCGGCGAATGCCTCGCGGGCGTCGGCGAACCCGGTCTGGATCGAACTCCGACGCTTTGGTATCCCTTCCCAGGACCATCGAGGTCGCCACAATAACGCCAGCTCACAGCGTCACACGTGTGGTTGCTACCGGCTGAAAGCCCACTCGATAGCCCGATCTTGCAGGCCTCCAATGGAAAACCCGGTTGGAGACATGGCGATGATGGTCGTCCGTCGCTTGGTCTCGTACAGAGCTACCGACTTGTAGCCGACAAGCCCTCCACCGTTTCCGTAGATCTCCACATCTTCAACCGGCGGTTGGAGCAGCTTTGAAATACCCAACCCGTAGCCGAATTCATTGGTGTCCAACATCTCCGTCAGGCTGCCCGCACTCACAAGCGTCCCATCGAAGATTGCCCTCAGAAACCTGTCTAGGTCGTGCGCGCTCGAAATCATCCCTGCGTCCGTGGCATCGGCCCATATCGGCGTGTGGCACGTAATCGGCCCCGGTCCCGTGTCGTAGAAGTCTGCAAAAGCAGGGACCGGGGGTGGCCCTGGCTCGGAGCCCTCCAAGTACGTGTCATTCAATCCCAGGGGATCGATGATCCTCCCCCTGATCGCATCCGCGGGCGGCTGGCCTGTGAGAGCTCTGATCAACTGCCCTAGAACCAGATAGTTCGTGTTCGAGTATTCCCAGCCTTCCCCGGGAGCAAACGCCGGGACATCGTTGACGATCAAAGCGAAGGGATCGATCGCAGATTCAGGACACGATCGGAGGACAACGTTCGCATGCGGGATGTAGTCGGGGATACCCGAGGTGTGCTGGAGGAGCTGGCGGACGGTGACGCCCGGCGGAACCTGTGGATTGTCGAGATAGCGACCCACGTCGTCGTCCAGACCAAAGGCGCCCTCCTCAACCATTTGCATGACCACAACTGCGGTGAATGTCTTGGTGATGCTGCCGATTCGCCATGTCGCATCAGCTGTCATCGGCGTTCCGGTGGCATCGACGCCGGCAACGCCGATCGACGCGGTGCCGTCATCCTCTGTCGCGACAACCAGGACCCCTCCAGGCCTCCCGTCGGACTGGACGTCTTCGGCAACTTGCTGCAACGATGCCTGCCCGCACGCTGCGAAGCCAAGAGCCAATGCACACCACAGGACGCCGACCCGTCTTCCTGCCATCCTGCCAAGGCTACGCGGCCAGCGACAACGAGACTCCTCGCGAAGGCACCACCAGCACCGCAAACCCGGCCGCCATCACACCAGGGCTTCGGACCGATCCACATCGATGACGAGGCTGCCGATCTTCTCGCCGGTCTCGGCATACCGGTAGGCATCGGCGATCTCCTCGAACGGATAGATGCGATCCACGACCGGCGTGAACTCGCCCGACTCGACCAGTCCGGTGAGAAGCCGTATCCCTTCGGGGTCACGGCGCGGGAACGGGAAAATGACCTTGCGTCCCTTCGAAAAGCGCCCGAAAAATGACAGGAACATCGTCCACCAGCCCTCGGATGCCGAATACAAACCCTGGGGGGCGAGCAGTCGCCGGCACTTGCGGAACGAACTCTTGCCGACCGCGTCGAAAACCAGGTCGTATCGCTGGTCGTCCCTTGTGAAATCCTCGGTCTGATAGTCGATGACACGATCGGCACCAAGACCCCGGACCATTTCCACATGAGCGGTTCCGCACACCGCGGTGACCGTGGCCCCGAGACTCTTGGCGAGCTGCACAGTGGCCGATCCGATAGCGCCGGTGGCACCATGGACCAGGACCGACTGCCCTGGCTTCAGCTCCGCCAACCGCAAAAAGGCCAGGCCGTAGTGAGACCCCTCCGTGCTCGGGGCCGCCTGAGCGAAGGTGCGGTCGGGCGGGATCCTGGCGATGAAACGGTGCGCGGCAATCGTCATGAACTCGGCATGGGCCCCGAACGTACCCTCGCAATAGCCGCAGACCCGATCCCCCACCGCAAACCGGGTGACATCCTTTCCCACCGCCTCGACAACGCCGGCGAACTCACACCCGAGGATCGAAGCCTTGGGACGGGGTAGGCCGCTGAAAAACCTGAGCACGAACGGCGTGCCACCCCGGTACCCGCAGTCGGTGCGGTTCACGGTCGTGGCCCGCACCCTGATCAACAGTTCGTCGTCCCCTGGGGTGGGGCGGTCCACCTCTTCGATGCTCACGACCTCGGGTGGGCCATATCGAGTGCTAACCGCTGCCTTCATTGATCCGACCAGCCTCCCTCGGGGTTGCCCGGATCAAACCACATCGGGAACCCATCTGTCGCGAAGGCCTCGTCGCCGCCCGTCAAGTGTTGCGGGCATGAAATTCGTTTCAGTTCCCCTGAGCCGCCGCCAGGATCTCCATGGCTTCTGCGAGCAGGCCATCCATCTGTCCGCGGGCTGCTTCAGCGATGGCGTTTCTGGCGACGGACTCTGCCCGGGCTTCGTCGCCGAACTCGAGCGCAGCACGCGCCTCGGCAATTCCGATCTCGGTCTCGACCCAGGTGTACGAGTCGGTGACACGCCGGCAACGGACTCCAGCACTCCCGATCCATTCGAGGCCGGTGTCGAGCTGCTTTTCGGCTATGTAGGTGAGTCCGATCGCCTTCGCGGCGACCCCCTCCCAGCACGGGTCCTGGAGTTGGCATGCCAGTGCAAAAGTGGTCTCGGCATCACGGCGCACGGCCGCGGGGTCCTCCCCCTGTGCCAGCCGAACGTGGCCAAGCCAGGCCTCGGGCCAGGGGCGGAAGGCTGTCCAGCCGACGTCGATGGCAAGTTTCCGGGCCCGCTGAGCCCAATCTGCTGCCTGTTCGAGTTTCCCCAACGCATAGAAGGTGCGAGAGCCCAGGCCCAGCGCCCAGATCTCCCGGCGGGTGGCACCGGCAGCTCTCGCCAATTCGATCGCCTCGTGGAACTGGTCGGCTGCTTCTTGACCTCTTCCCCGATCGCTGAGGTTCATCGCCTTGAAACCGGCCACTGCTGCAAGAAGAGCGGGATCGGCCGATCCCAATGCTTCGGCGCCGTCCAGGTACCGGGTTGCGCTCAGGCGCCGCCCGGCAAGCAGATCCACATATCCAAGTTCAGACATCGCCTTGGCAGCCGTTATTTGCGCACCCGCCGCGGTTGCCGACTCGATCGATGACTGGAGAACCACTGCGCCTTCATCGTCATAGCCGCGGATCGAGTGAACGAGCGCGACACCCAACTCGAAGAGGCAC
>JBFJTO010000140.1:0-4590 GCA_041625295.1 Acidimicrobiia bacterium
AGAGAACAGTGATCCTTGTTCTCACTCACGACACTTCGGGAGCCGTTGGCGTCGTGTTGAACCGTCCATCTACTTCATCGGTGGCCGAACATCTCCCAGACTGGGCGGCGTGTGCGGCCGAGCCGAGTGTCGTTTTCATCGGTGGTCCGGTGGAGTTCGAGGTGGCTATCGGGCTCGAAGCGGATCCTGCCTCTGATGACCCGATCCCGGGTGTCAGAGTCACCGACCTGGCCGAGATGCCGTCGGGATCCGAGATCCGCATTTTCTCGGGTTACTCGGGCTGGGGCGAAGGCCAACTCGAATCCGAACTATCCGAAGGGGCGTGGATGGTGCTGGAGCCGGCTGTGTCGGATGTCTTCGATCCGCAACCCGGGGAAATGTGGGCCGACGTCCTGCGGAGACAAGGCGGCACGACGGCCATGCTGGCCTCCTACCCGGATGATCTCCGCTCGAACTGATTCGGGCCCTATCCTCGCTCGAGTGACACGACTCAGGCCAGCGTTGCGATCTCACTCGCCCGGTTTGGCTGAAGAAACGAGCATGTGGGAGCAGGGCGCCCGGTTCGTCGTCGGCGTCGATGAAGTCGGTCGCGGGGCGTGGGCCGGCCCGTTGAGCGTGGGAGCCGCAGTCATTCCCAGAGACAGCCGCGTCTACAAGATCCGTGACTCGAAACTGCTCACGGAACGGGAGCGGGAGGAGCTGTTCGACCGGATCGCCGAGTGGTGCACCGCATGGTCGGTTGGGCATGCTTCGGCATCTGAGTGTGACGAATTGGGTATGTCAGCCGCCCAGAAGCTGGCGACGCGCCGGGCTCTTGCGGACCTCGGAACCCCCATCGATCGGGTGATCGTCGATGGCAACTGGGACTTCGTCGGCGGAGCTAAGACGATCGTTCGCGGCGACCGTACGTCGGTATCGATTGCGGCCGCTTCCATCCTGGCGAAAGTGACGCGGGATCGGATCATGAGAACCAACGCCGCTCACTTCCCGGCCTTCAACTTCGAGTCGAACAAGGGCTACCCGTGCCCGGTCCACAAGGCCGCTTTGCACGGCTGGGGACCAACCACGATTCATCGCAGGACCTGGGCTTTCATGAATGACCTGGCTTGGAACGGCTTGGTACGAGTCCAGCGTCCACAAGCGCAACTCTCACTGGCGATCTGACAAGCCTGCCGGTATGTGCCCCGATTTGTTGCGACGCTCGCCCCAGCTCGGACCGGTAGATTGGGTTGATGGGAACGATCTTCACCCGGATCATCGAAGGCGAGATCCCGGGAACGTTTGTATGGCGAGACCCTCTGGTGGTCGGCTTCCTGTCCATCAACCCGCTGAATCCCGGTCACACGCTCATCGTGCCACGTCAGGAGATCGATCACTGGATCGATTGCCCGCCACCGTTACGAGATCACCTATTCGAAGTCGCTCAATGTATCGGGGCCGCCGTCCAGGCCGCCTGGGAGCCGACCCGGGTGGCGTTGCTGGTCGTGGGTCTAGAGGTTGCCCATCTCCATCTCCACGTGGTCCCGATCTGGGGGATGGGGGATGTGGATTTCGCAAGAGCGGGCCACGCATCGCGTGAGGAACTCGATGACGCGGCCGGCCGAATCAGGCGACAGCTCCTCTTGATCGAGCCTCAGGATGGGAACGGGCCGGCTTTCGAGTAGAGGCCAACCACCGAGTCACCGAGATAGCCCTGGAGCCAGTGTGCGGTCTCGGCCAGGCCGTCGAGGTCCAGTCCCGTGTCCAAGCCCATTCGGTGGAACATGAACACCAGATCCTCAGTACAAACGTTGCCCGTGGCATTGGGCGCAAATGGACATCCACCCACGCCGCCGAGAGACGAGTCGAAACTGCGGATTCCCATCTCGAGAGCGGCGTAGGCGTTGGCTATGCCGGTGTTACGAGTGTTGTGGAAGTGTGTGCCCAGCTGCAGGTCCGCGGGCAGCCCGGGCGTGATAGCCGAAAACAGCGCTTTTACGTCGGCGGGAGTTCCGACCCCGATTGTGTCGGCGAGGCTGAGACGTGCCGGCATGACATCGAGGGAATCTTCGACAACTCGCGCCACGGTGGAGATCTCGACCTCCCCCTCGTACGGGCAACCGAACGCCACGGATACCACGAGAGTCGGTTTGACACCGGCGTCCAAAGCCCGGGTCGCCAGGCGCTTCCAAACGGCGATACCTTCCTCGATCGTGGTGCCCTGGTTCGCCTTGGAGAACGAGTTGCTGGCCCCAACGGCATAGGCGACCTCATCACACCCTGCGGCAATGGCCCGCTCCAGACCTCGCTCATTCAGGGCGAGGCCGATGTAGGAGACCCCCGCCACCCTGTTGAGCGATGACATGACGGCTTCGGCGTCGGCCATGGCGGGAACCAGCCCGGGGTGAACAAAACTGGCCGCCTCCAGCCGACGGCTTCCATTTGAGACCAGCCTCTCGATGAGTTCGACCTTTGCGGCCGTCGGGAGCAGCTTCTTTTCGTTCTGGAGGCCGTCGCGCGCAGCCACATCGATGATCTCGACTTTCACGCACGGGATGGTACATCCAGTCGCCTAATGTCGTTCCAATGCGAGTTCTGGTGACCGGAGGGACGGGCTTCATCGGGAGCCACACCGCCCTGCAGCTCATCGAAGCAGGTCAACACGTCGAGATCGTCGACAGCCTCGCCAATTCGAAGGCGTCTGTAATCGATCGCATCGAGGAGATCTCCGGATTCAGGCCCAAGCTGCACGTGTTCGATCTGCGCGATGAAACCCGACTCGATGACCTGGTCGCCGATGTCCAATTCGAAGCCGTGATGCACTTCGCGGGTTTGAAGGCAGTGGCGGAGAGCGTTGCCAAACCGCTCGAATATTGGGACGCCAACGTGGGAGGCTCGACGACACTTCTGCGCGTTCTTCAGCGACATCATGTCCGGAACCTCGTTTTCAGTTCTTCGTGCACGGTGTACGGCGACCCGGATGCCGTTCCTGTGAGCGAGACCACACCGTTGAAACCGGCCGCAAACCCATACGGTGCCACCAAGGCCACCATCGAGCGGATACTCGAGGATCTTCACGGTGCGGATGGCTCATGGAACATTGCCATCCTGCGCTACTTCAACCCGGTCGGGGCCCATGAGAGCGGATTGATCGGCGAGGATCCCAACGACGTTCCCAACAATCTCATGCCTTTCATTTGCAGAGTGGCCTCGGAGCGAGAACCGGCGCTGAGGGTGTTCGGGAGCGACTATCCGACCAGGGACGGAACTGGCGTCCGCGACTACATCCACGTTGCCGATCTCGCCGCCGGACACCTGTCTGCGCTCGACTCCATCCGACACCAAGGGGGCCTGCACGTCTGGAATCTCGGCACCGGCCAGGGAACAACCGTTCTCGAGATGGTTGCCGCCTTCGAGAGAGCCACTGGAGTGAACGTTCCTCACACGCTTGTTGCCCGCCGGCCCGGCGACATCGCCGAGACATGGGCCGACCCAACGAAGGCGAACCGTGAATTGGGGTGGTCCACGGCAAAGACGATCGAAGACATGTGCGCCGATGCCTGGCGCTTCCAGGTAACAGCCGCTGGGTGAGGACGAAGGCTGCTCCATCCGCCAAGAGGTTGCGGTGCACGTGCCTGGTCAATCGAGATCGGTAGCCAAGAGGTCCTGGTAGTCCTCGCGACGCACGACTAACCGATGCTCGCCTTCCCTGACGAATACGACTGGCGGGCGCAGAACCTTGTTGTAACCGGACCCCATCGAGTGTCCGTAGGCACCGGTGACGGGCGTTGAGATGAGATCGCCGACAACCAGGTCATCGGGTACGAACCCTTCACGAACCAGGAGATCACCAGATTCGCAGTGCTTTCCGACGAGGCGAATCCGGTGCGGTCTGTCTGCAGAGACCGCTCGCGGTAGAAAAGTCTCGTATCCGCTCCCATACAGGACCGGTCGGGGGTTGTCGCTCATTCCGCCATCGACCGCGACGTATGTTCGGATGCCGGGAATTTTCTTGATGGTTCCCGCGGTGTAAAGGGTTATCGCCGCCGTGGCCACGATGGCGCGGCCCGGTTCCACCGAGAGGGTGGCCTGGAGACCTGCAGTGGTCGCGGCGGCTCTCAGGGAGCGAGCCCAATCGGTGATCGATGGCGCGCTCTCGCCCTCCACATAGGGCACGCCGAGACCACCACCGATCGACACCTCTCCGACTTCGAGGGGATTGGCGAAGCCTGCAACCACTCCCAGCGCCTCGGCGTGGGATTCCACCCGGAACACCTGCGATCCGATGTGAGCATGGACCCCGATCAGATCCAGATGCTGCGACCGCTGCAGTCGTTGCGCCGCTCGCGTCGCATCACCTGTGGACACAGTGAACCCGAACTTGGTGTCGTCTTTGCCGGTAGCGACGAACTCGTGGGTGTGGGCCTCGACACCGGGTGTGATCCTCATCAGTACCTTGGCCGATCGACCAAACCGCTCCAGACGGTCGATTTCGTCAAAACTGTCGACCACGATTCGGCCCACCCCGGAGTCGAGGGCAAACTCGATCTCGGCGTTGGACTTGTTGTTGCCGTGAAACACGAGATCCTCGGCGGGCACGCCCGAGCTGAG
>JBFJTO010000141.1:0-4568 GCA_041625295.1 Acidimicrobiia bacterium
ACCGTCACCGAGGCTGTGGTGGAGTTTCAAAGACCGCCCCGCCCGTTGTTTGCAGACACCGAGTGTCGCCCCGGGCCAAACCGACTGGTGTTTCGCACAAAACCCGATGATCAGGTCGTGTTGTCTCTGCAGGCAAAGGTTCCGGGACACGACCTGGTCAGCGGTCCGGTCGAGCTCCATCTCGAGCACGACAGGCCCGAAGGCCGGGAGGCCTATGACCGTTTGATCGGCGACGCTCTGAGGGGGGACCAGTCCTTGTTCGCTCGCAACGACGGGGTCATGGAAGCGTGGAGGATCGTCGACCCGGTCCTGGGCGCGGGAATACCGGTCGAGACATATGCGAGGGGAAGTTGGGGTCCGCAGTCCGCGGATCGGTTCTTGGTGGACGGGTCTGAATGGGTAACCGCGTGAGCGGCTCGGAGCCGATCGCCGACAGCCGAGAGTGGGCTCGGCTCGTGGCGTCTGAGGTGGTTGACCTGAGAGCGGCATTCGCCGCCGACCCGGGGCGCGCAGAAAGACTCACCTTCAGGGCAGGCGACCTAACGGCCGACCTCTCCAAACACCTCGTGACCGACAGCACACTCGGGACGCTGATCGAGGTCGCACGGCGGGCAGGACTGGCGCAAAGGATCGAAGAGATGTTCTCGGGGGGACACATCAACGAAACGGAGAACCGGTCCGTTTTGCACACGGCGTTGCGCGCGCCTGCCGGCGAGTCCCTTGTGGTCGATGGCCAGGATGTCACGGCGGACGTGCACGCGACGTTGGCTGCGATGGGAAGTTTCGCCGACCGTGTTCGCTCCGGTGAATGGACCGGGCACACCGGTGAGCGCATTTCCCATATCGTGAATATCGGTATTGGTGGATCCGATCTCGGCCCGGTGATGGCCTACCACGCCCTTCGGGCCTATCGCACTCCCAGCATCGAATGCCGGTTCGTGTCCAACATCGACCCCGCTCAGATTCTGGCGAACCTCGAAGGACTCGAACCCGCGACAACGCTGTTCATCGTCTCATCGAAGACATTCACGACACTCGAGACTCTCACCAACGCCCGAACCGCCCGAGCTTGGCTGGTCTCGGCCCTGGGCGACGAGGCGGTGGCAAAACACTTCGTTGCCGTATCCACCAATGGAGCGGGTGTGGCCGCCTTCGGAATCGACCCCGCAAACATGTTCGGGTTCTGGGACTGGGTGGGCGGCCGGTACTCGTTGGATTCGGCAATCGGTCTGTCACTGATGATCTCGATCGGGCCCGAGGCGTTCGCGCAGATGTTGGACGGATTTCGGACCATGGACCGTCACTTCCGCAAGGCGCCGTTCGAGTCGAACCTCCCTGTTCTCCTCGGACTGCTGGGAATCTGGTATCGGAACATTCTCCGATTCCCCACCTACGCAGTGCTGCCTTACGCCCAGGATCTTGATCGTTTTCCCGCCTACTTGCAGCAACTCGATATGGAATCCAACGGCAAGGGAGTTCGTCTCGACGGATCACCGGTTGGCATGGAAACGGGGCCTGTGGTCTGGGGCGAACCGGGCACCAACGGACAACACGCCTTCTATCAGCTTCTCCATCAGGGCACGACTCCGGTGCCCGCCGACCTGATCGGATTCATTGAACCCTTCGAGGATGTCGGGGGCCAGCACGACATTCTCATGGCCAACTTGTTTGCCCAGGCAGAGGCCCTGGCATTTGGCAAGACCGCGGCCGAGGTCGCTGCTTCGGGGGTAGATCCCGCGCTGGTGCCCCATCGGACCTTCCCGGGAAACCGGCCCACATCCATGATCCTGGCGCCAAGACTGACACCTTCGGTGCTGGGACAGCTGGTGGCTCTCTACGAGCACAAAGTGTTCACTCAGGGAGTGGTTTGGGGGATCAACTCGTTCGATCAGTGGGGTGTGGAACTGGGAAAGGCGTTGGCCACGAGCATCATCGGAGAATTGACCGCGGATGCCGACCCCGAACCCACCCACGACTCCTCCACCAACGCCCTGATCGACCTCTACCGGAGAACGAGGGGTCGCGAGTGACCCGGACGGCGTTCACCACGGATACGGGTCTTCGGGTGCCGGCCGTGACAACCGACCAGATGCGCGAGATCGATCGGATCGCTATCGAAGAGGTCGGTCCCAACCTCTTTCAGATGATGGAAAACGCCGGGAGGAGTCTCGCGGAGACCGTGATCGAAACCTCGGGAAGTGGTTGGCGTACGGATCCAGTCGTCGTGCTGGCCGGGACCGGCGGCAACGGCGGTGGTGGCATCTGTGCGGCCCGCCACCTCGCCAACCATGGTGCAGACGTTGCCGTGATCATCACCGATCCCGCCCGACTCAGCGAAGCGGCAGCATGGAACCTCCATCTCTTTCGGGGCACCAGGGGGCGGCTGATCGGTCCTGGCGATCTCGCATCTTTCGAAGCCGGAGTCGTGGTCGACGCTGTCGTCGGCTACAGCCTGTCCGGTCCCTTGAGGGGAATTGCAGCCGAGATCGTGGCTTGGGTGGGAGAACAGCACGGCCGGGTGGTCTCACTCGACGTTCCATCGGGAATCGACGCCACCAGCGGTGACTTCAACGGTGTTCACGTGTCGGCGAATACGACTCTCACCTTGGCTCTTCCAAAGTCCGGATTGGATGTTGCAGCGGTCGGCGATCTCTGGCTTGCCGACATCGGCATTCCCGTCGAGGTCTATGACAGAGCCGGTGTGCCGGTTTCTGGCGATCTATTCGGTTCTGGGTTCAGGATCCGGCTCAGCTGATCATCCTGCCCTGCGGATCAGATCAGCGACCATGGCCGTCCAACCGGTTTGGTGGGATGCTCCCAGACCCTCGCCGGTGTCGCCATCGAAGTACTCGTGGAAGAGGATCAATTCGGGTGGGCACCCGTGGGACGGATCGGCGTAAGCCCGGGCACCTTCGCCATCTGTCTCGAAGAGCGACACCAGTCGTTTCGCGATGTCGTCGGCCACGCCGGAGAGTGTCGTCTCGACTCCCGACCCGGTGGGGCACTCCACCAGGAAGTGATCACCGAAGTACGAATGGAATCGGTCGAGCGCCTCGATCAAAAGGACGTTCAGAGGAAACCAGACCGGTCCCCGCCAGTTGGAGTTGCCGCCGAAAAGCCCGGTCGCTGACTCCCCGGGCTCGTAGTCGGCCGAGAACGACCGGCCATCGATGGTCACCGAGTACGGATGATCTAGGTGGTAGCGGGACAGCGACCGGATGCCGTAGGGGGACAAGAACTCGTTCTCGTCGAGCAGATACGACAACACCGACAGGAGCCTCTCCCTGCCCACGATCGCGGCCATGTGACGGTGGGCGTCCCCGGGTTCGTCGATCCGGGCCACCTGGTTGGCAAGGTCGGGTCGGTTGCGAAGGAACCAGTGCATGCGCTCGGTGAATACCGGCATGTTCGCCATCGTGTCGGCGCCGATGACGCTCACCGCCAGCAGAGGGATCAAACCCACCATCGACCGGACCTCGAGGGGGATGTTGGACCCGTCGGGCAGGCGCAGCACGTCGTAGAAGAAGGAAGTGTCGGGATCCCACAACGAGTGGTCGTCGGCGCTCATCGCGTCGGCGATGGCAAGGAAGTGTTCGAAGAACTTCGTCGCCAGGTCCTGATACACGGGATTCGTCTTGGCGAGTTCCAGAGAAATCGAAAGCATCTCGAGCGTGAAGAAGGCCATCCAGGCGGTGGCGTCGGATTGGTCGAGTCTTCCCCCGCCGGGAACTGGAGCGCTTCGATCGAACACGCTGATGTTGTCGAGCCCCAGGAATCCGCCCTGGAAGATGTTGTTGTCGTCGGCGTCTTTGCGGTTGAGCCACCACGTGAAGTTCATCAGCAGTTTGTGATAGACCCGCTCGAGGAATGCCGTGTCGGGTGTGCCGGTGGCGGCGGCGTCGATCTCGTAGACCCGGCGGGCAGCCCATGCGTGAACGGGAGGATTCACATCGCCGAACTCCCATTCATAGGCGGGAAGCTGGCCGTTGGGGTGCATGTACCACTCCCGGGTCATCAGCTCCAGCTGGTTTTTCGCAAAAGCAGCATCAAACGAGGCGAAGCTGACGGCATGGAAGGCGAGGTCCCAGGCAGCAAACCACGGGTACTCCCAACCGTCGGGCATCGACAAGACGTCGAAGGTGTTCAGGTGCCGCCAGCTCCGGTTGCGAATACGGTCACGGTCTCGCGGTGGCAAAGCTCCGTTCGGGTCACCCTTCAGCCACTGGTCGACGTCGAAGTAGTAGAACTGCTTGGTCCAGATCAACCCCGCAATCGCTCGGCGATGAATGAGGGCACGGTCCGGCGTCGTTCCCGACGGCAACATCGAGATATGGAACCGGTCAGCCTCCTCTTTCCGTTCTGTCACGATCTCGTCGAATGCGGGTAGCTGCACTTCGGGACGATGTAGCCGGATCCGCATGCGTTCCGTGCTTCCCGGGCCGATGGTCATCCGGCGAACGAAGGCAGCCTTGGTGCCAACGAGCGAAGGGTTGACGGCGTCCTCTTCATTGCCAATCAAACGCCTGTGAAAGGCGTCTTTCACAAAAGGTGTCGAGTTCGCCAGGCCC
>JBFJTO010000142.1:0-4567 GCA_041625295.1 Acidimicrobiia bacterium
AGAGCGTCTTGGATCGCCGCGTCATCCCCGGAGTCGATGCATGGCAACGAAGTACCCGAGGCAGCTACCCCAACAACGCTGCTTGCCTCGGTTGAGGAGACAGGGGTCGAAGTGGCTGTACCTGTGGTTGTCGTCACCGGAGCCTCGACCGGCGAGCAAGCAGCAAGAACCATGCCAACTACCACCAGGCCTAGATACCGGCGAGCAAAAACCCCGTTTGCTTCCACGTGGTCGGTATCGGTTCATGAGGCGAGTTCCTTGAACCGCTGTGACCACGACGTTCTTGAGGGTGTTCGAGGGGGCACAACAGTCTCCGAATGGCCCTCCCGCCCGTGTACGAACCGCACCCGACGACGTTTGGGACTTCGTCGACAAGGACGGCCGCCTCACCGACACACCACCGACCTCCTGAGGGTTGAACCCCCGGATTGGGTCGAGAAGCGCGTTGCCCCAAATCGATTCCGGGGTAAACGCGAGTCGAGGTGGTTTTGTGTCACACGGGTCTTGTAGTGTCGAACATATGTTCGATAGTTTGTTGGATAGCGATTCCGAGCGGTCGGTGATTCCGGCTGGGCTTTCGGAAATGGAGCCGGGGATTTTTCTCGGGGCGGTGCTGTCCGCGATCGACGTGGACGACTTGTCGGGTTATGACCGGGTCGTGGTTTTGGCCGCATGCCAACGCATGGCGTCGCATTTCCAGGCTCGGGTATATGAGGTGATGGTGTCGGTGGCGAATGCCGTGGGCGAGACGTTGGCGCCCGACGTGGATGTCGAACTGGTCGAGGGGGCGTGCGCAGCGGAGATTCGGGCGGCTCTTCATTTGACCCGTCGGAGTGCCGACAAGGAACTGGCAGTCGCTCGTGGCCTCCTGACCCGTCTACCGGAAGTGTGGACGGCGTTCTCGCAGGGGCGGATCGATCGGATGCGGGCCAACCTGATCGTTGATCAAACCTCCCAACTGTCAGAGCGAGAAGCGAGAAAGGTGGCTTCACAAGTGTTGGATCGGGCGTCGCTGATGACCACCGGTCAACTGACAGCACTCCTGCGTCGGTTGAGCATTGACAGCAACCCCGACGATGCCCGGCAGCGTTTCCAGGCTGCAATCGAGCAACGCAGGGTGACCCTCGAACCCAGTGTTGACGGGACCGCCCACCTTCACCTCTTCGATGTTCCTCCGGACCGGGCGGCCCGGGTCCGGGACCGTATCAACTCGATGGCCTACAGTCTGAGAATCGACGGCGAAACCAGAAACATCGACCAACTCCGGGCCGACGTCGCTTTGGATCTGCTCGACCCGGCGGATGCTCCCACCCGACACCGTCGAGGTGCCGTGACCTTGACGGTCGACCTGGCCACGCTGACCGGCCTCGTTGAGCATTCCGGAGAACTGGGTGGCTACGGACCGGTCGTCTCCGACATCGCCCGCCAAATCGCCGACACCTCCCACTCCGCAGAGTGGCGGTTTGTGGTCACCGGCAGCGAACAACAAGCCATACATGTCGGCACGACCGCTAGACGTCCCACCCGCCGCCAACGCCGACTCGTCGAATCCGCCTACCCGACCTGTGTATTCCCGGGCTGTCGCATCCCGGCCACCCAATGCGACCTCGACCACCACACCCCCTGGGCCGACGGTGGACAAACCACCACAACCAACCTCACCCCTCTATGCCGCCACGACCACCGACTCCGACACCAGACCGGATGGACCTACCAGCGAACAACCCGCAACAACCACCGATGGGTCAGCCCCCTCGGGCACTGTTACACCACCACCAGCGCCAGAGCACCCTGACCCAACACGATGCCGCCGCCTCACCCGAGGAGTTGCTTGGGAACATCTGTTGCCCCGACCGTTTCGCCACACCAGACTGGCGGGGTGGAGTTCACCTACTTTGACAAGGCGACCGAAACCCTCCCCCGGTCCGACCTCCAATCGATCCAACTGGCCAAGCTCCGCAAACTGATCGAAGCGATCAACGGACCTAACCGTTTCTACACCGCCAAGTTCGACCAGTCCGACTTCACTGTGGATCGGCTGCGGACCTTGGAAGACCTGCGACGCCTCCCGTTCACGACCAAGGCCGAACTTCTCGAGGCGCAGGAAGACAGCTCCCAGTTGAGTACCAATGCCACCTTCCCCGAGTTGGCTTACACCAGATTCCACCAGACCTCGGGAACCACCGGCGTCCCTCTGAGGGTGTTCGACACCCCCAGCAGTTGGGACTGGTGGGCTCACTGTTGGGGATTCGTCCTCGCCGGCGCTGGAGTGACCGCCGAGGACCGCCTCTTCATGCCGTTCTCGTTCGGACCCTTCATCGGCTTTTGGGCTGCCGTCGATGGTGCCAAGAAGATTGGCGCGATGATGGTTCCTGGAGGTGGGCGGGGCTCCCTCGAAAGACTCCACCTGATGCGCGATCTTCAGGTGACGGTGATGTGCAGCACCCCCACCTATGCGCTCCACCTTGCAGAGGTCGCCAGGGAGCACTCCTTCGACTTGGCGGAAATCCCCATGCGGATAACTGTCCACGCCGGCGAACCAGGCGCCAGCGTCCCGGCCACCAAAGCACGGATCGAATCGCTCTGGAACGCGAGGTGCTTCGACCACGCCGGTGCGTCAGAGGTGGGTGCCTTTAGCTTCGAGTGTCAGGCACAGCCCGGGGGCACACACGTCATAGACAATGAGTTCGTGATCGAGGTCATCGACCCGACCAGCGGCGACCTGGTTGAAGCCGGCGCGGAGGGGGAACTGGTGATCACCAATCTCGGCCGGGCCGGGTTTCCGATCCTGCGTTATCGGACCGGCGATCTGGTCAAAGTGGACGAATCGCCATGCTCTTGCGGCCGCACCTTCACGAGGCTCGCGGGCGGCGTGATCGGACGGGCCGACGACCTGGTGATCGTACGAGGCGTCAACATCTTCCCTGCGGGGGTCGAGAACTTGATACGCCGCCATGCAGGTATCGATGAGTTTCGGGTGACGATCTCGCGTCAGGCCGAGATGCTCGAGCTGATCATCGAGGTGGAGTGCGCAGAGGGTGTCGACGGCGAAGGCACCTGCCAGGCCATCGCCGGCGACTTTCAGGCAACGATCGGTCTCCGACCGGAGATCCACGAGGTTCCCCGCCAATCTCTACCACGGTTCGAATTGAAGGCTCGTCGCTTCATCGTCGAGTAACGCCTCAGAAGAGAGCTTTGATGCATGCCGAGGAGTGATCCCCCTCGTTTCTTCGATGGCTCAGAATTCCCTCAAGGAAACCCGGGACTAGTCCGAATAGCACTCTGACACATAGTCATCAAAGTCTGGGCGGGGCATGAAGATCCTGAAAGCATTACGAGATGGCTCGCGATCGTGGCGGAGAGACCGCACCGCGGTGGTGATTCTGATGGTCGGGCTGATTGTTGCGGCGGGCGTGGGATTCTCAGCCGGACGGGAGTGGAGACGTGAGGGAACCCTCGAACAAGCTCATGACACCGAGATAGTTGCCGGAGTGGCCGAGGGCATCTTCCGATCCAGAATCGACGCCCTCGAAACCCTGGTCAAGAGCATGGAACGGAACCTGGTCACGAGTGACGAGGTGCTCGCCGATGCCGAAGACATGGCCCAAACGGCCAACGCCACGGCACTCGCCTATGCCGTTGCTTCAGCGGCGTTCCCCGATGCGCCGGATCTCTCCAGCCTGTGTGCCGCCTGTGCGACGATTCCGAACGCTGAACTCGAAGGGTTGATGGGTCCCGCCATCGAGGCGGCATCCGTCAAATCTAGTATCGGTGTGCACATCGACCCTGTGATCGACACCGCAGTCATCGCCATGGATGTGCCTTCCAAGGGAGTGGTAGCGATGTCTTTCCCCCTGGCGAAGTCGATCATGGCCGACACCGTGGCGCGGTTCCTTCCGGACGGTGAAGAGGTGACAGTTTCGCTATACGACGGCAAACAGCTCCCTCCTGATTCGACTCGGTCCGCCTCCCGACTCATATCAACCGGCGACACGACACTCGTCGTCACGACAATTCACCCCAACCCCAGGCACTCAGCGCTGGCGGGCGCATTGATTGGCCTGGCCGTGGCCCTGCTGGCTCTGATCGTATCGGTTATGACCCACATTCAAGTGGCGCACAAGCGTTCGGCAAGAGAGTTGAACCGGCTTCGAGAAGTCTGGGAGCTTCCCATCGGCGTATACCTGTCCACCTGGGACGGGTTCTTGGTGGACGCCAACGAACATTTCCTGGATCTGTTCGGATTCGCATCCAAGGAAGCTGCCATCGGCAAACCCGTTATGGGGCTGTACCAATCACCGAACGACCGGGAGCGGCTCAAGACACAGATTCATTACGAGGGGGTCGCCGAAGGTTTCGAGGTCAGCCTTGTGGGTGTCGACGGCCGCCGGTTCCCGGCCCGCGTCTCTGCCAGCCGGGTTGACGCAACAAACATGATCCGGGGAACGGTCCAGGACGTGACTGCCGAAGTCGAAGCCCGCGTCAAGTTCCAGGCCTTGTTCGACTCGGCGCCGGTTCCCGTTTTCGTGGAGGACTTCCGACCGGTTCTCGACGGGCTGGCCCGCCT
>JBFJTO010000143.1:0-4547 GCA_041625295.1 Acidimicrobiia bacterium
CGTCGAGGAGCGCGTCGGGGTGGACAGCATTCGCTTGGAAATCCCATACACCCGCGTCTGGATGAGGGCTGCGGACCCGGTCAAGCCGGTCAAGAACATGAAAAGTATGAGTTCGCTGGAGGCACCGATGTCGAATTGGCCGAGCGTCGACGGGAACAGGGCATCGCCGACCGCCTCGAGTTCGATGCCGATTCGGGCTACTCGCGGCTCCAATGCCGCCGCCCGGGTCAAGGCGCCATCGAATCCCTCACCGGTCTCGGATACGGCGAAGAGGGCCGAGCGAACCACCTGACTCTGCTCTGAGGTAACCAGCGTGATGGTCGATCTCAGCTGGGCACCCACGCCATCGGGACGCGCGACGAACCCGACCTGGACGGGAATCCCAGATCTGAGCAATTCGTCGTAATCAACCGGGATCACCACGCCGGCCTGGGATCCCCCGCGTTCAACTGCAAGCAGGAGCTCGCCTTCCGTTTCGAACGCGCTCACCACAACACCGTCCACGGCCGACAGCCGCTCAAACAGGTCACTCGCCAAAGGACCACCATCCGAGCCGACAACGCCGATTCTCGGTTGGTTCCCACCGCCGAAAATCGATCCGATGATGATGATCAGCCCGATCGGGAGAATGAAGACGAAAAATAGGTTTGAGCGATCCCGCCACAAGCGTTTGATGTTCACCCCGGCTATCGACAGCGCTTTCATGCCGCTAGGCCTTTCCGCAATCTCGAATACGCGATTGCGCTGCTCACGACACCAAACCCGACCAAAGCCACAACGGATGGAAGAACCACGGCCACGCCCCCGCCCCCGGCAAGATCTGCCAAGCCCACCATGAACCAGCGGTGGGGACTGATGTAGGAGAGCTTGGCCAGCAGCCCTTCACCGAGCGCCACCGGGAAGAAGATCCCACCGAGCATGCCCAGGCCCACTGCAAAGATCGATTGAATCGTGCCTGCGGCTTCCGCGGTCTTCGCAAACGCAGCGATCAGTGCCATCAGACCAACCGCGGCGAGAATCGCCGAGATCGTCAGTACGGCCACGGCGAACGGGTCTCCCCACTGCGCGCCCATCAGCAAGGTCGAAGCCACCACGAGCACCGTCATGCTCACCGCTCCGAGCACGAAGCTCACGATTCCCTTGCCGGCGATGATCGACACTCGCGACATGGGAGCGCCCAGGAGGCGCGCCATGGTTCCGAACTTCTTCTCCTCGAGCAGGGACAGCACACCGAACTGAACCGTGAAGAACAGAAAGAAGATCGCCATGCCCGCCACGAAAAAGGTGGTGAGATCGAGTTCCCGGGTGGCCGCGGCGACGTTGCCGACCGTGATCGGAGGCGGCACCCTGGTGGCGCGCGCGGCCAGGTCATCGACACTTGTGCCGGCAGGTCCCGCCATGCCCGTCAGCGCGGTGGCGATCGAGAGCTGAACCGTTCGCACCTCGGAGGAGAACGATTCTCCGATCGCCTTGGCGATCGATGCGGATGTCGGTTGATCGACATCCCCGAGAACCCTTACGTCGATGGCAGTCCCCGAGCTCACCGCATCGCTGAATCCGGCAGGGATGACGAACACGGCGCTCAGTTCGCTCCGGTCCACGAGATCGACGGCTTCGGTCTCGTCTGCCGGGTAACTGAGCTCGAGGATGCCCTGACGGTCGAGATCGGAAAGGAGACCCACAAACTGTGTGGACACGGAGCCCCCGTCCTGATCGACGATGCCGTAGCGAAGCGTGAATGCCCCGTCACCGAGGTCCCCGAGAACCGCATTGAAGATCAACGCCAAGCCAAGAGGGGCGATGACACCGAGGATGAACGCTGAGCGGTCCCTGACCCGGAGCCTGAGATCTTTCAGGGCGATGGTCAGAGCCAAACCCACTTCAGTCCCTCAGCGCCTTGCCGGTGACGTGAAGGAATACCGCCTCGAGATTGGGTTCGATGACCTCCACCGACGAGACCACGGCTCCGGTGCCGGCCGCAGTGGCCAGCACTGTCGGAAGGATTCGCGAAGCCTCAGATGCGATCAGGTCGATCGAGTGGTCGGAGATGCTCGCCTCGGTCACACCCGAGAGTCCTCGCAAGGCGACCAACACATCGGCGAGATTGCCAGTGGCGGTCATATGAATTCGGTCCTTCTCCCCCACCATCTCGACGAGTTCCCTGCGAGTGCCTTCAGCGCGGATCACACCCTGGTCGATGATCCCGACCCGATCACACAGACGCTCGGCTTCTTCCATGTAGTGGGTCGTGTACAAAACTGCCATCCCCTCGGCGGCCAGGCCCTCGACGCTCTCGAGGATCGCGTTTCGCGACTGGGGATCGACGCCAACGGTCGGCTCGTCGAGGATGAGGAGCAGAGGCTTGTGGAGCAGACCGATGCCGATGTTGAGTCGCCTCTTCATCCCGCCGCTGAACTCCTTGGCGCGATCGTCGGCTCGGTCGACCAGCCCGATCACCGTGAGAACGTCATCGATTCGGGCGGAGAGGGCGCTCCTCGACATTCCGTACAGCTTTCCGAAGAAAGCCAGGTTCTCACGTGCCGTCAACTCCGGATAGATAGCCAGATCCTGGGGTACCAACCCGATCTTCGCTTTGGGGGCGATCGATTTGGTCGTGACCGGTTCCCCGCCAACCAGGACCTCGCCGGCATCTCTCTCGAGAAGGCCGGCGATCATCGAAATCGCCGTGGTCTTCCCGGCGCCATTTGGTCCGAGCAGGCCATATGTCTCGCCCGATTCGATCGAGAACCCCACCTGATCGACCGCCACCAGATCCTCGTACCGCTTACGAAGACCCGAGACCTCCAGGACTGTCATCGCTCCTCCCGGGCAGACCGCCATGCGCGGCTCGAGCGCACGCTCGGAAACACCGCTCCATCCGAGTCGCACTCTCGCTCATGGGGAGTGTGGGGCACAAGGGCCGATCGACCCGGAGTCCGCGGATCCCTCTGGGAAGACCCGCATGGTCATGAGAGCTCGAGAGCGCCAACCTGGCGCTCGGTCGGCTCTGCTCAGCAGAACCAGGGCTCGGTGATTCGGGCTCTGACCTCACCAGGCGCGATCTGGGCTGCGGACGGGTCTCGCCCGGCTGCCTCGAGCGCGATTCGCCACATGCTCGTGAGGATTCCCAACCGTTCGTCATCCGTCCCTGTGGCCGCTACCGCCGCCATTGCCGACTGCAGGTCCTCAACCCGGGGATCGGGGTTGAGCCAACGATGCGACAGGGCGGACGGGTCGAACGACCCCCACTCAACATCGGTGAGGTCGAGTGCCAGAGAACCAGGGGGCACGAGCAGGCGGAGCCCCAGCTGCACCGGCTCGGTGACGCCGAAAAGATCGTGGGAGGACAGAAACTCGAAGATGGCGGCGGCATCGCTCAGGGAGGTCCACGGTGTGAACGGAAGCCAGGTCGGATGGATCTCCACACCCACCTCCCGGCACAGCGACAGTGCCTGATGGAGATCGGCCGGAGTGTGGCCCTTGTCGAGCCGGTCGAGAACGATGGCGCTCGTGGACTCGAAAGCAGAAACGACGAACAAGACACCTGCCGCAGCCAGGCGAGGGAGCAAAGCGTTGTGGCGGATCAGATGCTCGACCTTGATCGTTACGTCGTAGGTGAGGTCGGGATGGCTTGCGTGGGCGCTCTCCAGTACGCGCATCGCATGTGCAGGACCGTTCCAGAAGTCAGGATCGCCAAATGTGACATGCTCGACACCCTGGGAGACCAAGGCGTCGATGTCATCGAGAACCGCCACCGAGTCGACGATGCGATAGCGACCCTCGTAAACCGTCGGAACCGGGCAATGTCGACAGGTATGCCGACAACCATGACTGGCCTCGACGTATCCGACCTTCTTGACACCGGAAGCCGTTTCCAGCGTCGCGTATCGATTGGCCGGGGGAAGTATCTCCCGCAGGGGTGCCCGAAACTCGTGAACGGACACATCGGTGAAGACCCCGGGAGCCGGATCGGCCACCCAGGCTGCCAGCCGGGACTCGTATTCGCCGGTGATGGCGGCATCAACCGGGTAACCCGCCCTCGCCCCAACGCCTGCGTACAGGCCATACAGGGCCACAGGTGTCGACGGATACGAACGACGAATCTCGGTCACGATGGGAAGGGCGAGTCTCAATGCAGTGTGCATCGGTACGGACACGGCCACTCGATCAGCCCATGCAAGCTGGTCAGTCGGGAGCGACTGCACCGAGGTGTCCAATGCTTGGACCTCGTGACCGGCATCGACCAGGCGACGCGCTGGAGACGCAAGAGCCAGGGGTTGATGGCCCTGCTCGTAGGTCGAGATCAGAAGGACGCGCATTCGGGTGATCGTACGCGCCTTGCCGGGCTAGCGTCCCCGCCATGGTCGGCTCGCGCTTTCTGGGGACTATCCGCATCCACGACCACGGCGGATCCGGTCCGCCCATCTTGCTCATTCACGGGCTGGGCGGATCGTTGCAGAACTGGTCGGGCGTGGCCGGCCCCCTCTCTACCCACAGTCGGACCGTCGCCCTTGATCTCCCTGGATTCGGTCTCAGCGGCCCCGCCC
>JBFJTO010000144.1:0-4547 GCA_041625295.1 Acidimicrobiia bacterium
CGGGTTGCGATCGGGGGCAACACCGTACCCAGGGAGTCGGGAGCCATCTCCATTGCACTCGATGTGTGGAGGAGGATGGAGTTGACCGACGAGGTGCTCAGAGATCAGCTGGTTTCGCTGTGGATCGATGCGGAGGCTCAGCGGCTCACCTCGATACGCGCCAATGAGCTGGCGGCGCGGGGGACGCCGGGTCCTGAAGGTTCCACGGGAAAGCTGGCCTGGGCGGATCTCAACAAGCGGGCCACATCTTTCACAATGGATCTGCTTGGCCTGGAGGGAACTCTCTTCCCGGGCGGGTACGAGTTGAAGCGACCTGATAGGACCAGCGAGCACACCCCCCAGCATTCCTTCTTGAGGACCAGGGCCAACTCGATCGAAGGTGGGACCTCTGAGATCATGAAGAACATCCTCGGTGAGCGGGTTCTTGGTCTTCCCGGGGAGCCCCGAACCGACAAGGACATGCCCTGGAAGGAGGTGCCCCGCGGATGACGATCTCATATGTGCCCAGCGAAGACATGGATCTGATCCGCTCGACCACCCGCCAGTTCCTTGCCGACATGGTGCCCATGGCCAGGGTGCGGGAGATGGTGTTCGGAGATGGCTTCGACATGGAGATCTGGAGGTCGATGGCCGAGTCGGGATGGCAGGGCCTGGCCATACCCGAGGAGTACGGCGGGGCCGGCCTGGGCATGGTCGAACTGGGCGTCGTCCTCGAGGAGATGGGGAGGGTCCTGACTCCTGGCCCGTTCTTTGCGAGCGCAGTCATGGCAACCCAGGCGATCATGAGCGCGGGCACCGCCGAGCAGAAGTTGGAACTGCTGCCGCGTTTGGCCAGCGGCGAGAGCGTGGCGGCTCTGGCCGTATTCGAACACCCAAGGGGCTGGGACTCCGGGGGTGTGGGAGCGCAGGCCACGAGATCCGACGGTGGTTGGATGCTCGACGGTCACAAGAGGTTCGTCCTCGCAGCGGGCGATGCCGACCTGTTGATCGTGGCGGCTCGAACCGACCGGGGGCCGGGAGGTGTGGGCCTATTCGTCGTCGAGATGCCTCAGAGAGGCGTCGAGGTGACTCATGTGGATGTTCTCGACGTGACCAGACGCCAATACGAAGTGCACTTTGATGAGGTGATCATCCCCGGGTCTGCCCTGCTGGGAGGCGAGCCGGCCTGGGACCCGATCCTGACGGGTTTGCGCCGCAGCTCGGTGGCTCTGGCTTCCGAGCAGGTCGGCGGGGCCCAGCGATGCCTCGACATCGCCGTCGACCACGCCAAGACCAGGTTCCAGTTCGGACGTCCGATCGGCTCCTATCAGGCGATCAAACACCTGTGCGCCGACATGCTGGTTCGCCTGGAACAGGCGCGATCCTGCGCGGTGCACGCCGCTCACACGGTGGACGACCCCGAGGAACTCCCCGTGTCCTCGGCGATGGCCGCGGCCTATTGCTCGGAGGCCTACGAGTGGATCTCCGGGCAGACCATACAGGTGCTCGGCGGAACTGGATTCACCTGGGAGCACGACATCCACCTTTACTTCAAGCGCGCCAAGGCGTCGTCTCTGATGCTCGGCGACCCGCTCCACCACCGCCGGTCGCTGGCGGATGCAATCGGACTCTGATAGGAGAGAAAACATGGCCACGATCGTTCCCGCCGACCGCCTCCCGGACTTCGTGGGAAAGGAGGTCGTTCTCTCCGACTGGCTCACGATCGATCAGGAACGCATCAATGCCTTCGCCGATGCGACGCTCGACCACCAGTGGATTCATGTCGATCCCGCCCGGGCTTCTTCGACGCCCTGGGGCTCGACGATCTCGCACGGCTATCTGACCCTGTCGCTACTCCCGTATCTGCTTTCGGATGGAGGTGTGGCACCCGAGGGCACGGTGATGGGAATCAACTACGGGTCCGACAAGGTGCGGTTTCTCACTCCGGTGAAAGTGGGAAGCTCGGTCCGGGCCCGTGCGGTCCTCATCGACGTCACCGAGAAGAGCCCCGGGCAGTGGCTCTTCAAGAACCGGGTGACGATCGAGATCCAGGGCGAGGCCAAACCGGCGATGGTGGCCGAGACGCTGTCTTTGATGATCGTGGCCTGATGCGAGCCCTCGTCTGTTCGGAATACGGCGGCATCGAGAATCTCATGATCCGCGATGTTCCCGATCCGGTGGCTGGACCCGGAGAGGTCGTGCTCGGTGTGGAGGCCGCCGGAGTCAACTTCCCCGACCTGCTGATCGTCTCCGGCCGGTATCAAACCCGCCCCGAACTTCCGTTCGTGCCGGGTGCCGAGGCGGCAGGACGCGTCTTAGAGGTGGGCGACGGCGTCGAGGATGTGTCGGTGGGTGACAGCGTGATTGCCCTGGGATTGGTGGGCGCATTTGCCGAGAAGTGGTCTGTCCCGGCCGGGTCGGTCATCTCCAGGCCGGCCCGGTTGAGTGCGGCGGAGGCGGCGGGCTTCGGCCTCGTGTACGGCACCTCATACCACGCACTGGTCGACAGGGCCGGCCTCGAGCCTGGGGAAACTCTGTTGGTTCTCGGGGCCGCGGGCGGGGTCGGTTCTGCCGCGGTGGAGATAGGCAAGGCCCTGGGAGCCAGGGTCATCGCAGCGGCTTCGACCGCTGCCAAGCTCGACTTCTGTCGGGAGCTGGGGGCCGACGAGACCGTGGACTACTCGTCCGAGGATCTCAAGTTCCGGGTGCGCGAGCTCACGGGCGGCCAGGGCGTGGACGTCGTTTACGACCCGGTAGGCGGGATCCATTCCGAGGCGGCATTGCGAGCCACGGCGTGGGGAGCTCGTTTCCTGGTCGTCGGCTTCGCGGCCGGGGACATCCCGGCGATCCCCCTCAACCTCCCTCTCCTCATGGAGCGCTCGCTGATCGGGGTCTACTGGGGTTCGTGGGTGGAGAGGCACCCGATGGCGTCGGCGGCCAATTATGTGGCGCTGGGTGAGCTGATCGCCGGCGGCCGACTGCGGCCGCGGGTGTCTGCGGAGTATCCGCTCGAATCGTTTGCGGATGCTTTTGCGACTATCACCGACCGCCGCGCCATGGGCAAGGTGGTTCTGACCCCCTAACCCTCACCGCGAACGATTCACCCCGGACCCGACCCTTCCGGCTCACGTCACGACCGGGATGTGCCAGGCTGTCGCCGATGGCAGTCGTTTCCGTCCGCGGTCTCACACACAGCTTTGGCGCGGTCGTCGCCTTGAGCGACCTCGACCTCGACGTGATCCCCGGTGTCACTGGCCTGGTTGGAGCCAACGGGGCCGGCAAAACCACGTTTCTGCGCATCCTGCTTGGTCTGGTCCATGCTGACTCGGGCATCGTCGAAGTGATGGGCAACGATGTGAGGACCGATCCGATCGCGGTGCGGTCCCTCGTCGGGTACATGCCGGAGGGCCCGTGCATCCCCAAAGATCAGACCGCTGCCGACTTCGTGTCGTTCGCCGCCGAATTGGCCGGCGTACCGTCCAAAGACGCACGCCGTAGAGCCTCCGAGACCCTCTTCCTGGTCGGCCTCGAAGAAGAGCGTTTTCGGTTCCTCGGCGACTTTTCGACCGGCATGCAACAGCGGGTCAAACTCGCCCAGGCGATCGTTCACGGACCGAAACTCGTGCTTCTCGATGAGCCGGCCGCCGGGCTCGACCCCGCGGGCCGAACCCAGATGCTCTCCTTGATCCGACGGCTGGGCGGCTTCGGAATCAACGTGATCGTTTCATCCCACGTGCTCACCGATATCGAAGAGACCTGTGACTCCGTAGTCATTCTCGACGCCGGGCGCTTGATCAGGGCCGGTGACCTGGTCGGGCACGCAGCCGCAGCCACGATCGGTGTCGAGGTCGTCGGCGATGCCCGGCTGCTCGCTGCCAGGCTCGTTGCCATGGGACTGGAGGTGGCCCCGGCGGGGCACCGGCTGGTGGTGACGGCCCGCGACGACGAGGCCTTCGATGCCATTCGCGATGCTGCCGCAGAACTCTCGATGGGAATTCTGCGATTGGGTCGTTCCACGATCACGCTCGAAGACGAGTTCCTCGAGCAGGCGCGTCCATGAGCGACGCTGTCATCTTCGATCGGGGATACCGGGGGTATGAAGGCGATCTGGCCGGCCGGTCCGGGGTGCGCAGGGCCATCGTCAAAGATGGGATTCGCCGAATCCTGGGTCTTCGCCGCAAGGCCAGGCGGAAGATCCTCCCGTGGGGGCTCCTTGCGATCGGAGTTCTCATGGCCGCTGTCTTCATCGGAATCCAGTTCGTGGCCGGTTCGATTTCCGAAGCCCTAGCCCAGGGTCTGCCTTCATATCCGCAACTCTTCGATGTCTACTCGAGGATCTCGCTGTTGTTCGTGGCCGTGACGGTTCCGGAACTGATAGGACCCGATCGAGCCCAGGGAGTGACCTCTGTCTACTTCTCCCGGCCCATGTCGGTGCTCGACTACCTCGGAGCCAAGGCGGTGGCCTACCTGCTCATGGCCTCCTCGATCTATCTGGTTCCCCAGATTGCATGTTACATCGGCCGGGCAAGTCTCAGTGACGCCGGGTTCCTCTCTTATCTGGGATCGAA
>JBFJTO010000145.1:0-4540 GCA_041625295.1 Acidimicrobiia bacterium
ACCGCCGCAGCGAATCGACCACCCGGCCTCAGCGTCCGTCGAGCCAGAGATCCGACCTCCGGACGACGCGACGGGTCGATCGCACAGAAGAACGTGTACTCGTAGATGAGGTCAAAGGGGCCGTCATCGAACTCGAATGCATCTCCGGACAGATATTCCACGCCCGATGCGGCCATCCGAGAAGGAAGCTTGTCGCGGATCCCTGAAGCAAAATCCACGGCAGTCACCTGCCACCCTGCCTCCGCCAGAGCCATGGCGTCCCATCCCCTACCCGCCCCGGGTACGAGAGCTCTCCCTGGCCTGCCAAGACCTAGCGCCGGATCCTCGCTCAATCGATGCTCGAGCTCGGGGTGCGCCCCGCCCAGATCCCACGGGATGAAGCCCGTCTGATATCGAATTCCCCATGTACCCGGTCCGGATTCCATTCGGGCGAGGCTACCTGCGATTTCGCCCTCTTCCGCCGAAGCCGATTGCACCGGCCCATCTCTCGCCGGCGCCGCTGAGAGCATTCTTTGGATCCCGGCCGGCACGCCACCCCATGATTGGCAGTCAATGCAACCAGCCGATTACCGTGCCCCCCAAGGCTCAACCAGGGAAGCGAAAGGACCAGGTGTGCTTGGGTTTGCCCGCATACGGGGACGCGTCCTCGGTGTGTTGACATTGAGCATTTTGGCGTCTCTTGCCTCCCCCGTTGCCGCTCATGGCCAGACTGCATCGTCGGACGAGTTGATAACCGCCGGAGCTGAAGCTTACGAGAGCCATTGCGCGGCCTGCCACCAGTCTGACGGCGTCGGGATTCCGGGCGCAGTCCCGCCACTCGTCGGGAATGACCACACCGACGATGCGGCATTTCTGGCAGATGTGGTCGCCAACGGCCTCGACGCCACCATCGTCGTCAACGACGTCGAATACAGCGGCAAGATGCCTGCTTTCGCCAGTCTCACGGAACAAGAAACCACGGGCATCATCGCCTTCATTCAGGCGGGACTCCAGATACCGGCCGTGACCACGACCACCCTTGCCACGCCTGAGACGACTGTGGCCACACAAACGGCCAACCAGGACCTCATCGATGCCGGAGCGGCGGTCTACACCGCCCGGTGTTCTGGTTGCCACCAGGCCGGCGGAGTTGGCCTCGCCGGCAGCTTCCCTCCTCTTCTCGACAACGCTCATGTGGCCGACGCCGCCTACGTGGCCGAGACCATTCGCAAAGGTCGCCAGGGCGAAATCGAGGTGGGTGGGGAGACCTACAACGGCGTCATGCCCCCCTTCCCGAACCTTTCAGACGGCGACATCGCCGCTCTCGTCGCCTACATCCAGGCCGGGTTCCCGGACTCCTCGCCATCATCGGCAGGCGACGAAACGGCCCAACAGTCCGCTGAGCCCGCGACGCCAGACGCCGGTACACCGTGGGCCGGGACAGTCATCATCGCCTCCTTGCTCCTCGCCGGCCTCGCCGGCCTGATCGTCTTCCGGGAAAAGATCGCCTCGAGCGTGCAACGCCCCAGCCTTCCCTGGCTGGACGCCACGCTGAAGGCCGTCATCATCGTTGTATTCTTCGTGATCGGCACAGCCGTCATCCCATCCATGATTCTCAAGAGCGGAGCGGTCAGCGGTTTGAGCCGGCCTCTTCAGGACTTGATCGGCTCTGCGATCTGGCTTGGAGCACTCGCGCTGGGCTTGCTAGGCCTCTGGTGGGCGCACAGACAGGAGCGAATCTGATGGTCGCAAAACTCGAGTTCTACGACCAGAACATCCCCTGTCTGGCGGCATGTCCCGTTCACACCAATGCCGGCATGTACGTTGCCGCCATCGCAGACGGGGATGACGAACTCGCCTATCTCACCGCCCGCCTCCCCAATCCTTTTGCCTCGGTGTGCGGAAGGGTCTGCGCTGCGCCGTGTGAGGATGCCTGCAGGCGGGGTGAGATCGACCGCCCGATCGCCATCAGGGCGCTGAAACGATTCGTGACCGAGAAGTACGGCACAGAAACGGGCAACGGGCGCGCCTGGGAAAAGGTCGCCGGCGCCCCGAAGATCGAAAGGCCCCAGAGCATCGGAATCGTCGGAGGTGGACCGGCCGGCATGGCCTGTGCCCACGACTTGCGACGACAGGGCTACAAGGTGACGGTGTATGAAGCCACCGACCGCCTGGGCGGGGCGATGTGGCTGGGCATTCCCGAGTACCGCCTCGACCGGTCCGTGTTGAAGGCGGACATCGACGCCATCGTGGAACTAGGCGTGGACGTCCACTACAACACCCGACTCGGGGTCGACTTGACCTTTGACGAGCTCCGTGAGCGCCACGACGCCATCTTCCTCTCCATCGGGGCGACGCTGGGAAGGGGCCTCGACATCGAAGGTCACGACGCCGACGGCGTCTTCAAAGCCATCGAGTTCCTCATCAACATGAACCGGGGTTTCGACGTCGCGGTTGGCGAAAGGGTCATCGTGATCGGAGGCGGCGATGTCGCCATGGACGCAGCCCGCACCGCACTCAGGGCAGCCGAATACACCCAGACCACAGTTCCGCGAGAAGAAACCCACGCAGATGCCCACGACTATGACCGGCCCGACGACGCGGCCGCCGCAACCCTGTCGATCGATGCTGCCCGGAGCGCAGCCAGAGCCGGCGCCAAGTCCGTAGCTGTGATCTCACTCGAATCGGAAGAAGAACTGCCTGCGCACGAGTTTGAAGTGGAGGAGGCAGTTCGCGAAGGAATCAGCTTCACCCACCGTCGCGGTCCCGCCCGCATCATCGTCGAGGACAACCGTGTGGTCGGTCTCGAAACCATCGGTGTGAAGTCCGTTTTCGACGAGAACCACCGCTTCGCTCCTGTGTTCGATCAAGCGGATCTCCTCACCTACCCGGCCGACACGGTGATTCTCGCCATCGGCCAGGCAATCGATCTCGAAGCCCTCGGGGACTCGGGGCCCGAGATCAGCCCCAGGCGGACGATCTCGGTTGATCCCATCACAGGAAAGACCAGCCTCGATGGTGTCTGGTCGGGCGGTGACGCCGCCAAGGGACCGAGAACACTCATCGATGCGATCGCCGACGGTCGGCGCTCGGCCGCCGACATCCACCTCCACTTCGATGGTGAAGCCGCAACTCAACCGCCCGGGAAGATGGTCGAGTTGAAACAGTTCCACCGCCTCACCGATGACTACGACCGTTGGGACCGCGTCGAGGTGCCGACTCTGGAAACCGGGCGGCGGATCGGATTGGCGGAGGTCGAACTGGGTTTCACCGAGCAGCAAGCACGGTGCGAAGCGGCAAGGTGTCTGCGGTGTTTCGCCAACATCCTTCTCGATGTGGACAAATGCGTTCTGTGCGCGCTCTGTGCCGACGTGTGCCCACTCGACCTGATCACCCTTGTCCCTGCGACCGAAGTCGGCGGAACCGCCGGGACCGCCTTGATCCTCGATGAATCCAAGTGCATCCGCTGTGCCCTGTGCATCGAGCGGTGTCCCCCGGATGCGCTTTCGATGGGAGTATGGACCGGAGTAGGAGTTCCAGTATGAACGTGACGGATAAGCCACGCCTCTTCGATCGGATCAGGCAGAGCGACGTGGGAAGATCGATATGGCGAAGCCCTGATCGGGTCACCCCCCGGGACCGCGCCGCCGCCCACTGGTCGTCCTTCTTCCTCCACATCTACCCGGTGAAGATGAAGGCCGAGCAGGTCCGTTTCAGGTACTCGTGGTACCTCGGTGTGATCTCGACGGTTCTGTTCGGTTCTCTGGTGGTGTCGGGGATCTATCTGATGTTCTTCTACGTGCCCAGCCCCGGCCAGGCTTACTCGGATATCCAGACCATTCAGACCCAGGTGGCATTCGGGCAGTTCATCCGGAACGTCCACCGCTGGTCGGCCCACCTCATGGTTCTGGGCGTCTCATTCCACATGGCCAGGGTGTTCTACCGGGGCGCTTACAAGAAGCCGAAGCAGTTCAACTGGGTGATCGGCGTCGTGCTCCTCCTGATGACGCTGCTGATGTCGTTCACCGGATACCTGCTCCCCTGGGATCAACTCGCCTACTGGGCCGTCACGGTGGGAACCGAGATGGCCGGATACGTGCCGCTCATCGGGGACAAGGTGAGGGAGATCCTCATCGGCGGTTCCACCGTGGGATCGACAACTCTGCTGCGCTTCTACGTGCTCCATGTGGCGGTGCTGCCGACCCTGATCGTGTTGGTGCTCAGCGTCCACCTGTGGCGTTGGAGAAAGGACGCCATGCTCGACACCGAGAGGAGCGAACCAGATGTCCGATGAACGCCCCGTGCGCTTGACCGCCAAGCCTCAGGTCGAGGATGGCCACCGTGTTCTCGGCATCGTTCCCGGAAAGCCGTTGGCCGGAGAGCGCAAAGAACCCGAGACTGACGACGCGGTCATGGTGTGGCCTCATCTCTTGGTGAGACACGCTGTGGCGGCACTGGCCATTTTGCTGTTGGTGCTGTTGATCTCGGTGTTCGCGGATGCACCGCTGAAGGCGATAGCCAATCCCAACCTGACCCCGAACCCGGAGAAGGCACCCTGGTA
>JBFJTO010000146.1:0-4526 GCA_041625295.1 Acidimicrobiia bacterium
GCGAGACGGACCCGCGGCGCGTGACTTCGAGGTCAAGACCTCGACTATGTCCCCTGATTCGAGCCGCGTCGAGAGCGGCAGCAATCGACCATTGATTCTCGCCCCGACGCAGTGGTGCCCGACCTCGGTATGCACTGCATATGCGAAGTCGATGGCCGTGGCGTCACGGGGCAGCGTCTTTACGTCCCCTGCCGGGGTCATCACAAAGACTTCGTCCTGATACAGATCGAGCTTCAGATCGTCGAGGAACTCTTCAGGATCGGTGGTGTCCTCCATGGCGCGGATCTGGCTCATCCATTCCAGGTTCGCCGCTTCGGCGCCCTCCTTGTACCGCCAGTGAGCGGCGATTCCCGACTCGGCGATCTGATGCATGTCTGCGGTACGGATCTGGATCTCGAGCGGCTTGCCGTCCAGTCCGATGACTGTGGTGTGTAGAGACTGGTAGAGGTTGAATTTCGGCATTGCGATGAAATCCTTGAACCGCCCCGAGACCGGGACCCAGCGTGCGTGCACCAGACCGAGGACGGCATAACATTCCTGAACCGTCTTCGTCACGACCCGCAGGCCGATGAGGTCGTGGATGTCGTCGAATGGCCGACCCTGTTCGACCATCTTCCGATATATGGAGTAATGGTGCTTGGGTCGCCCGCTAACGATCGCATTGATTCCTGCCTCGGACACCATCTCTGACACGGTTGAGATCATCCGTTCGATGAACGCTTCCCTCTCGGGTGCACGCACGGCCAGACGTTGGTCGATCTCGGCCTGTGGTCCCGGGTAGAGCACTTTGAAGCAACGATCCTCGAGTTCGTGCTTTATCTCCTGGACGCCGAGCCTGTGAGCCAGCGGGGCGTAGACGTCCAAAGTCTCTCGGGCCACCCGGATCTGCTTCTCCTCCCGCAGATAGGTGACGGTCCGCATGTTGTGGAGACGATCCGCGAGCTTGATCAGCAGAACCCGCACATCCTGTGCCATTGCGACGACCATCTTGCGGATGGTTGCTGCCTGAGCCTGCTCCCTGCTCGAATATGAGATCCGATCCAGCTTGGTGACGCCGTCGATCAGGTAGGCGATCTCCTGGCCGAACGCGCCGGCGAGTTGCTCCAGAGTCACCGAGGTGTCCTCAACCGTGTCATGGAGCAGTGAGGCCGCCAGCGTCGAAGAGTCGAGTCCGTACTCGGCGAGTATGTGTGTCACCGCCACTGGATGGGTGATATAGGGGACACCCGACTTCCGGAACTGACCCCGGTGCGCCTCAGCGGCGAGTTCGTAGGCCCTGGTCAGAAGGGCGACGTCACCGCCCGGATGCTGGCTGGTATATGCCGCGACCATCTCCGCGAATCCATCGTCTGAACCCGGTGAAGGCTCATGTGTAACTGAGGACTGCATGGAACGGAACCCCGTCGAGCAACTTCCTGCCGTGGAGGAAACCAAGCTCGATGAACACCGAGAAGCCGACGATGTCTGCACCCATCAGCTTCAGAAGTGACACCGCGGCAGCTGCCGTTCCTCCCGTGGCGATTACGTCATCAACGATCAGAACCCGGTCGCCCTCGACGATTGCGTCGACGTGAACCTCCAGAGCGTCGGTGCCGTATTCGAGGTTGTATTCCTGGCGGTGCACCGCGAAAGGGAGCTTGCCAGGTTTGCGAATGGGTATGAATCCGGCGTTCAACTTCTCTGCTACCGGAGCGGCCAAAGTGAAACCCCGGGCCTCGATACCTGCGACCTTGGTGATTCCGGCCGACACGAACGGATCACTGATAGCGCTCAGTAGGCTCGCAAATCCCGTCGGGTCGCCGAGTACGGGCGTGATGTCGTAGAAGAGAATCCCGGGTTTTGGGTGGTCTGGAATCTCCCGAATCAGCCTTCGTATATCGTCCACCACGGAAGTCTACCGTCGCCGGCGCTTCTGCTTAGGAGGTCGGGCTACCACCGTCACGGGCTTGGCGGCACTGGGCTTCGCCTTCGTGGTCGAGGGCGACAGCCGCGCCTCCTTGGCGGCCGCCCGTCTCTCGAGCCGGTGCTTCTGGTCAACCCACTCGGGCTCGGCTCCCCTCCACTTCGCAAGCAACGGACCGGCCACGAATATCGAGGAGTAGGTTCCGACCCCGATTCCGACGAACAGAGCCAGGGCGAACTCCTGAAGACTGGAAGCTCCCAGAAGGATGGCCCCCACGAACAGCAAGCTTCCCACCGGCAACAAGGAGGTGAGCGAAGTCGCCAGGGACCTCATGAGCACCTGGTTCATCGAACGGTTGACGATCTCTTCGTATGTGAGAACGTCGGCGAGATTGCTCTCCAGTTCCCTGACCTTGTCAAAGACGACGACCGTGTCATACAGCGAGTATCCGAGAATCGTGAGGATGGCCACCACCGTTGCCGGAGTCACCTCGAAACCTGTGATGGCATAGATGCCGATCGTGATCACGAGGTCATGGAAGAGCGCAACCAGGCCGGCGGCAGCCATCTTCCACTGCAACCGGATGGAGATGAACAGCGCCGTTGCTCCGAGAAACACCAGCAGGGCGATCAGCGCCTGCTTGGCGACCAGAGCACCAAAGGTGGGGCCGACGGCTTCGATCGACACGTCGACCCGGTTGGTCCCGGTCACTGCCGAGATCGCATCCACCATGACGTCTTCGGGCCCCTGCTCCAACGCACCGGTCTGGACTCGCACCGCGGAACCGTTATCTACGAGCTGTACCCGGGGGTCGGCGACACCCGTGGCCTGGATCGCGTTTCTCAGATCTGCCACCGAGGCACCATTCGGATTCTCGGCGACAACCGCGACTCCGCCCTTGAACTCGAGACCCAGGTTGAGCTGGAAGACAGCAAGCCCAACCAGAGATATGCCGACCATCACGCTGGAAAGTATCAGCCACCTGCGACGGAGGCCGACAAAGTCGAAACTCGTCTCTCCCCTCATGATCCGACGTGTAACGGAAGTCACTCTGATCCCCTAACTAACCCGGCGGCCCCAACGATCGAGAACGGTCCGCCATCTCCAAACCTCGTGTGACCCAGAATCCAGACTGCCCTACGTGTGAAGATCCTGGCAATCACCAGGTCGAGGAACGTTGCCAACCCGAGCGACAGGGCGAATCCCTTCACCGGCCCGACCGCGAGAATCCACAGCAATCCGGCGGCAAGCAGAGAAACAGTGTCACCGGTCAGGATGGTGCGGTAGGCCCCCGAGAACCCGTCTACTACCGCGGACGACACCGTCTTGCCTGACCTCAGCTCGTCCTTTATTCGCTCGAAGTAGACGATGTAGGAGTCGGCGGTGATTCCCACAGAGACGATCACACCGGTTACTCCGGCCAGCGTCAGGGTGAGGCCCCGATACTCGCCGAGAAGTATGAACAGACCCAGCAGAAAGCTGCCGAACACTGTCAATCCGGCCACCGCGACCACTCCCAGCGAGCGGTAATACAGGATCAGAGCCAGAGCAACCAGCAAGAGGCCGGCCAGCCCGGCGATCAACCCGATCTGAAGCGAGTCGGCGCCAAGCGTGGCCGACACCTTCTGCACCTGAGAACGCTCGAAGGAGACCGGCAGAGAGCCATAGCGAAGAGTCACTGCCAGGTCGCGTGCCTGGGCTTCGTCTTCGGTGCTCGCCCCCAGCGTGATCTGTGCCCTGCCTCCCGTGATTCCCACGCCGGCTACTACCGAAGGATTCACCTGCGGCGCAGACATCACATTGCCATCGAGCACGATGGCGATCTGACGCTGCGGGTCACCGTTGGGAAATCGTGCCGCTTCACCCGTGAGCTGGGCGAACTTCTTGCCCCCATCAGAGCTCAGATCCAACGAGACCACCCACTGTGACTGCTGCGTGTCGAATCCGGGTATCGCCTGGGAAACGTCGCCGCCCAGCAACTGCGAGGGTCCCACGTGAAGCACGAGCGGACCAAAGGAGCTCCGGTAGAGAAGATAGGCATCCTTGGTCGAGTCGTCGCTGATGGTGAGGCCGGTTGCCGGGTCGATACCGGGCGGAACCACCACTTCGGGGACGGTTGTCGTGGTCGTGGTTGTGTCCCCTGCGACGGTGGTCGACGTCTCCGGCACGGTGGTCGGGGCGACAGTTGGATCGACGTAGAGCGATCCCAGCGGACCGATCTCCCCTGGAGTGGCACCGAGCACCGGCCGGAAGGAAAGCTGACCGGTTTGCCCAATCGCCTCGAGGGCCCGTCGCTCGTCCTTGACGCCGGGGAGCTGAACCAGAACGGTGCCGTTTCCGGAGACCTGGATCTCGGGCTCTTGGACGTTGCCGATCTCCTCGATGCGCCGGCGCATGATCTCGACTGCCTTCTGAAGCACCTCTTCGTCAGTGTTCGCCGGGGCCGTGAGCACCACCGACGTCCCGCCTTGCAGGTCGAGACCGAGTTTGGGGGTGAGCCCGGCGCCCACCAGAACGGCGATGTCGCCCCAGGCGAGCGCGAGGACGATCACCAAACCGATGACTCGACGTTGCATCAGCTCGATCGATTCGAAATGGCTCGGCGAGCAAAGCGGATCCGACC
>JBFJTO010000147.1:0-4489 GCA_041625295.1 Acidimicrobiia bacterium
CCCAGTTGAGACTCGAGTGCCTCCAGCATCGTCAGGAGATCGGCCAATCCATGGTCGAGACGGCTGGCCTTGCGGATCTCCGAGACTGCCTTCCCGACCTCCACTCGGGCTACGTCGATGGCATCGGAGGCCACAGACGCGTGCTCGCTCAAGGACGCCACATTCCTCATTCGCGAGAGCGCAGTCTCAAGGTCTTCGTCTTCCCCAGGCAACAGTGACGCGGCGCGGATCTCGTTCACCTGGTGGCGGATGACCGCGATCTCCCGCTCTAGAGCCGGCAGGTTGCCACCGATCTCCTCTCGGGCGGCGAGCGTCGTGCGAAGATCGTTCCACAGCCTCGAATAGGTATCGAGGGCAGCCAGATCCTCGTCATCGAAAAGGGAATCGACGAGCCTTCGGGCCTCGGACGATCTCGTGATCCGTAACTGGTCATGCTGGCCGATTATCTCGATGAGTCCGTCGGTGGCAGCGTCGAGAGCCGACGCCGAGGCGATGGAACCGTCGATATAGGCGCGGCTCCTCCCTGTTCTCGACAGGCGCCTTGCCGCTCCGATCTCCGTCCCCGGACCGGTGAGGATTCTGCCCTCGGCAACGGCCTCCTCGCCCCAGGGACCCACCATCTCATTGTCTGCAATCCCCCCGAGCAGCAACCGGATCGCCCCCAACAGAAGCGTTTTGCCGGTGCCGGTCTCCCCGGTAATGACCGTGAAGCGGGGAGACGGATCCAAACGAGCATCGGCGATTATCCCCAGGTTCCGCGCAGCGAGTTCTTCCAACATCTCAGGTGAGACCGAACTTCCGTGTGAGTCTCGAAGCGAACGGCTCGTCATCGAAACGGATGAACCTCGCTCGCTTCTCCCCGCTCCCGATCGTCAGCGATGACATCTCGTCGAGCGTCCCCACCTGCCTTCCATCGACGCTGACCCTCACCGGCCTGTTGGCGGCCACGCGGCACTCGACTATCGAGTGAGCCGGAAGAAGCACCGGACGGCCAAACAACGAGTGTGGGGCAACCGGCACTACCAGTAGGGCTTCGATCCTCGGGTCGACCAGAGGGCCACCGGCGGAGAACGCATAGGCAGTGGAGCCCGTGGCGGTTGCAAAAACGATCCCATCGACCCGGTATGTCAGAAATTCCTGGCCGTCGATGGAGACATCGAGCACAACGAGGCGTTGGCTGTCGATCTTCTCGACGACCACATCATTAACACCCAGAGCGGTCATCCCATCAAGGGAAGCCTTCAAAGTGGGTCGCTCGAGCACCTGAAAGTCTCCGCTCAGCAACCGACGAAGCACAGGCTCCATGTCCTCGGGCTCCGCGTCCGCGAGAAAGCCCAGGGTTCCCAGGTTGAACCCGATCAGGGGCCGGTCCAGGGCCAGGCCCAAACCCACCGCCTCGAGCACGGTCCCGTCTCCTCCTATGGCAGCGAGGACATCGGGTTCTTTGAGAGGGTCGAGGCCAAGGACATCGAAGTTCGACGTGCACTCGATACCGAGACGCCCACACTCGTCGACAAGCCGCCGGGCAAAGTCCAATGCCTCGGGTCGGTTGTCGTTGACGATAAGACCCAGTCTCACTCCGGGAACTCCAGGCTCGGGGACGGCGGTTCACCAGCTACCGCCCAGATGAAGTACTCCTTGTTGCCCTTTGCTCCGGGCACCGGAGATGGTGCCACAGCACGGGCTCCGATGCCGCATTGCCCGAGACAGGACACCACCTTGGAAACAGCATCGGCTCGCATCCCCGCTTCTGTCACCACACCTCTCTTTCCGACTTTGCCGCGCCCCACTTCGAACTGGGGCTTGACCAACAGCACGAGCATGCTGCCCTCCTCGGCCAACTCGGAGAGTTTGGGAGCAACGGTGCACAGGGAGATGAACGAGAGGTCAGCGACGATCAGTTCGAAAGGTGCCCCCAAGAGGACGGGGTCGGCGTACCGCAGGTTGGTCCGGTCGTGGACGGTGACCCGCTCGTCCGCCGCGATCTTGGTTACCAGCTGTCCGTGGCCGACATCGACGGCTACGACCGATGAAGCGCCGTGTTGGAGCAGGTAGTCGGTGAAGCCACCGGTCGAAGCCCCGGCGTCCAGGCACCTGAGCCCGGCCGGATCGATTCGAAAGGCCTCCATGGCTCCCTCGAGCTTCAACCCTCCCCTCCCCACGTAGCGGGGCCGATCGGCAGTCAACGCCACGGGCGTGTCGGCTGTGACCAGGGAGGCAGCCTTCGGTTCGGAGACCCCAGAGACGATCACTCCACCCTCGTCGATGATCTCGCAGGCATGGGCTCTGCTCCTGGCGATGCCCCTCCTGACCAGTTCTCGGTCGAGCCGTCGGCGGGTCAGTGCTCCTCCTCGGCTTCGAGCATCAGCCCGAGAATCTCCGCAAGACGGCTTGCGGGAGCCACCGCATCCGCCGGGTCGAGCGTGGCGACCAGGGCCACCAATTCCTCCAGCTCGTCCACCAATGACCGGTCCGTAGTATCCATTCGGTCATTATCGCCCCTCTCACCGACAGAACTCAGCTTTGATCCCGATTCGCGATCTCAACCCGACCCGGCGTACCGCGTGGGTGACACTCCTGGTCATCGCCGCCAGCGCCTGGGCGTTCTTCGCCATCCAACCGGCTGATCCGGCGCAAGAGGCCCGGTTCCTGTATCGGGAGGCAGCCATTCCGTGTGAGGTATCCACCGGCCAAGCCCTCAGCCTCGACGAGATCCGCACCGGCGTGTGCGAGCCAACCAGGGACGCTCCGGCATTCGCCGGGAAGAGCATCGTGTTGAGTGTGCTCGCGTCGATCTTCTTCCACGGATCGATCGGACACCTGGCCGGCAACCTGTGGATCCTCTGGATCTTCGGAAACAACGTCGAAGACAGGTTTGGAAGACTTCGGTATCTGATCTTCTATCTGGCAGCTGGGGTGGTTGCCACCATCGGGCACGTGGTCATGAATCCCGATAGCACGATCCCCGTAGTCGGTGCCTCCGGAGCCATCGCCGGGGTCATGGGGGCGTACCTGGTGCTGTTTCCACGTGCCCGGGTTCGCTCCTTCATTCCACCTTTGTTCTTTCTCCCATTCAACCTTCCAGCGGTTGTGTTTCTCGTGCTCTGGTTCCTGGGGCAGTTCGCCCTTGCCGGAACTCAAACCAACATCGCGTGGGAAGCACACGTTGCCGGGTTTGTCGCGGGCCTGATGTTTGGACTCCTCAGAAGGAGGAAATGAGTCCGGGCACTTCGGTGATCGAAGTCGCAATCACGTCCGGGGAAAACGCGACCGGACTCGACGCTGCAGTGACTCCGGTAAGAACCAGCACCGAGGTCCACCCTTCCGCAAGGGCCATCGCCAGGTCGGTTTCCGGCCGGTCGCCGACTACCCACACCGGCCCGCCGTCGAGTCTCCCCGAGATCAGCTCCCGCATGGGCAGCTCGGGTTTTCCGGCGACAAACGCATCTGTTCCCGTGGCCCGCTCGATGGCAGCCACGATGGCTCCGGCACCCGGGGCGAGCCCCTCCGGTGTGGGATAGGTGGAGTCTGTGTTCGTGGCAACGAACCAGGCGCCGCCCCGGATCGCCGCCACGGCATCGGAGAGCTTCCTGTATGTGAATTCGAAGTCGACACCCGCCACCACCACATCGGCTCTCGCCCACTCTTCGGTGGCCTCGACGCCGTTCTCCGCAAGCGCCTCGACGATTCCGCCACCACCGACGATGAACGCCCGGGCAGCCCGACCCGCAATCAGGTTGCCGGCCGCGGTCGCCGACGACAACACTTGGTCGGCTGTGGCCGCGAAGCCGGTGACTCTCTCGATTTTCGCCGCCGTCTCGGTCCGGGTGCGGGAGGAGTTGTTGGTACAAAAGAGAATCTGCAGGCCCAAGCCCTGTGTGCGCTCCAACGCGGCGCCGGCTCCGGGGACGGTCTGTTCACCGAGATAGACCACCCCGTCCAGATCGAAAACGACTGTCCCTGTCACCGCCAACGCCTGCCCCAGCGCGCCAGCAAGGTCTCGAACAGCCGGGTCGTCAGGTGAACCGACTCGGTGGAGATCCGCTCATCGTGGCCGTGGAACATCGCCAGGAAGTCACCGAATGGAATCGCGTCATCAAACAGACCGACGCCGTATGAAGGGACGCCCCGGTCCCTGAAGAATCTTGCGTCCGTGGTCGCCGGCATGATCGCAGGCACGACGTTACGGCTCGAGGTCAGCTCCTCGATGGAATCGACAGCCACCTCCCACAGGACGCCAGACGTCTTGCTGGCGTTGGCGGGATGGTCGGCCACGGGAGTCAGTTCCAACCGATCGGCTGCTGTTCCCATTGCCTTGCGCAGAAACTGGTCCACATCGGTGCGCTCGTGGCCGCTCAAAACCCGAACATCGAGGTGTGCCTCGGCCTTCGCAGGGATCACGTTGGCCTTGATGCCTCCAACGATCGTGTTCGGACTGACCGTCATGTGGGTACAGGCGTGGACATAGGCGGCGAGCCGAGGAGAGGTC
>JBFJTO010000148.1:0-4476 GCA_041625295.1 Acidimicrobiia bacterium
CCCAACGGTGTCAGCCATCGGAAATCTCCCCGACGGATCTGACCGACCTGAATACCGCTTTCTCCAGCAGCCACGCAATCATGGACATGCCGGTTCCGATCAGGATGCGTTCGAAACGCGCCACGATTGTCGCCAACCGGATCTCCGCCATTCCCACCTCCCCAACCGCGAGCAAAACTCTGTAATCACACGCTTACAACGATGACATCCCGGGAGGGCTGCCGAAAGGGTGCCGCCACGACGACGACCGGTGGGGTTCGCCTCCCTTGGGCGGCTCCGAGTGGGCGACAAGTTCACGCCCGCGGTCACAGCGACGGACGGCGTCGACATCACCAGACCCCAGCCGGGCGCACGCACGGGCTGCATCGGCAATAGCATCGCTCGGTGCGCTCCGCCTACCGTCCCACCTACGCCGCTCTTCTCGCCCTCGGTGTGTTCTTCATCCTCTTCATCACCGGCGGAATGGTGGGCTGGTGGACCGCGGCGCCCTACGAGCAAGCAATCGGCGAGGTCTCCCGGTGGTGTGAACGGGTCAGTGGCGGGCTGATGCGGGAACCGGTCAACACCCTGGGCAACCTTGGTTTCGTGGTGTCCGGGCTCGCCATGTTCCTCGTTCTCGCCACTGACACGAAGACTTCCAGGCCGATGACGAATCGGTTCATCGGCAACCAGCGATTGGGTCTTCTATATGCGTCGGCGGTCGTCTTCTTGGGCCCCGGCTCCATGGTCATGCACGGGAGTCACACCTTCTTCGGGGCATGGATCGACAACGTGTCGATGGTCGCCTACATCCTGATTCCCTGGTTGTTCAACCTCGCCGTGCTGGGCAGGTGGAGGGACCGTGCCTTCTTCCTTTCATACGGCTCGACCCTCGGTATGTATGCGATCGCCTACTGGTTCTATGGATCCGATCTCGGGATCGGACTCGACCTCTTCGGAGTCTCGATCGGGCTGTGGATCATCTCTGAGGTCTTGTACCGCTTCTGGTCAAGGGCGATGCGTCCCTTATCGGGACTGGTCGGGTTCGCGGTTGCCATCGTTTTCGGGATCACACCGGCGGTGATGCTCGCCAACCCCACCGAATACTGGTGGGTCGTGTTGTTCTGGGTGCCTGCGCTATTGGCGACGGATCCGCCCCCGACTCGAAGGCGTTATACACCGTGGTTCTGGGGCGGATTGCTTTCCTTCTTTGTCGCGTACTCCATCTGGACCACCGGAACCGACACTCACGCATGGTGCAAGCCCGACTCGTTGCTACAGGCCCATGCCATCTGGCATCTCCTCACCGCCCTGGCGACCTGGTGTTTCTTCATGTTCCTGCGCACAGAACAGCGCCTGCCAGGATTCGACGCCGCTGAGAAGAACATCGCGACGGGCTGACGGCGCGCCTACCAGGCGACTTTGGAGTGGATGCCGCTGTACTTTTGCACGAGGACTGACTGCCGCTGAAAGCCACTCCGACTAGAGAAGCCAGGAGCAGACAGGCCCGTGACCTTGTGGACGCTCGGGGGCGGGTTCGGTCCTTTGCCCTCCGTTCCCGAAGTGTTTTTGCCAGTATTGGTTGGATACGCGGTGGTGGAGGGGGTGCTGGTGACCATTGAACAAGACACAGCTGAGGTTCGCTCGGTTGTGTACCGGATGGCCGAACGCTACGGGGCCAAGGACGTGGAGGGTGTGCTGGACGCCTTCGTCGGAGAAGGATCGTCGATGGTTGGCACCGGCTTGGATGAACTTCGTTATGGACCTCACGCACTGCGCCTTCAGGTAACCAGGGACATGTCCGAGGCCGACGCCTTGTCATTTGGAATGGACAGCCTCCGGGTGGAGGTTTTCGGCGACGCCGCATTCGCTTTCGCGGAGGCCGTGGTCAGTGCCACGGTTGGGTCAGAGCACGTCAGACTCCCGATCCGGGCCACATTTGGGCTGTGCAGGACTGACAATGGATGGCGTATCGCCCAGATGCACACATCTCTTGCACACCTCCAACAAGATGCAGGCCGGTCGTTCCCGGTGAAGTTGACCAAGACGCTGTCCGATCTTCTGCTCTCGATCGACAGTGCGGCAGGCTCATCCATGCTTCAGTCGAAGGGTTTGGGCACGGCCACGATCCTCTTCACCGACATCGTTGACTCAACGGCGCTGTCGCAATCGATGGGAGATGAGGTGTGGTCCGAACTCATCAGGGGCCACTTCGAAACGGTCAAAGAGATCGTCGAAACCCAAGGCGGGTCGGTCGTGAAGACTTTGGGCGACGGCGGAATGTTCGTATTCCCGTCCGGAACGGCAGCCTTGCTCGCCGCCATCCAGACACAGCGAACAGTCACCTCGGCGGTTGAGAACCGTCTCAGCCTCCGGGTCGGAGTCCATACGGGTGACGTCGTCCAGGGACAGAACGACTACATAGGTCTGACCGTCAACAAAGCAGCACGGGTGGCTGCTGCGGCGGAAGGAAACCAAATCCTGGTGTCATCGACCACGGCCGACGTCGTCAACCATTCTGAGATCGAGTTTGGTGACTCGATGACGGTTGAGCTCAAGGGCATCGCAGGAACCCACACCCTGCTACCGCTCAAATGGCAGATCTGAAGTCCGCGCTCACGCAGGCGGACTTCTCTTGTGGAGCTGAGGGGATTTGAACCCCTGACCCCTTGACTGCCAGTCAAGTGCTCTGCCGACCTGAGCTACAGCCCCAGTTGGGAACAGGCAGCTTAGCCGACCTGCCCGTCACCCTCTCCGTCACCAATCGACCGCAAGACCAGTCGGACACGCGATCGCGTGAGGCTGTCTGTAGCCACAACCGGGCAGCAGTTGGGCGTGCGATACGCCTGATGGAGTCTCAGGCCTCGACGGGTGTCCAGTCGAGCACCGGGGCATCTCCCCACAATCGCTCGAGGCCGTAGAAGTCGCGGAACTTCTCCTGAAATACATGGACGACGAAATCGCCGTAGTCGAGAAGCACCCACTCGGCTTCGGATTTTCCTTCGTCCCGAAGAGGGCGCCGGCCATCCTCTTTGAGCCGCTTCTCAACATTCTCGATCAGCGACTGGGCGTGAGGTCTAGACGTGCCGGTCGCAATCACAAACACCTCGGTGATCGCCAGCAGGTCTCCAACATTCAAGAGGACAACGTCGAGGGCCTTCTTATCTGCAAGAGCGTCGGCGGCGGCTCTCGCGGCGGTGAACGTGTCCTCTACGGCAGACTCCTTGTTGACGGGAATTGGCCGTGACTATACGCCACGCCAAAGCCTTCATCCATACAGACCCTCGGTCTCGATGTAGGTCCACACCGGGTCGGGAACAAGAAAGCGCACCGATTCGCCAAGGCGAACCCGGCGCCGAATGTCTGAGCCGGACAGGAACAGCTGGGGTGTGTCCAGCCAGGTGACCGATGCTCCCGCCACCGCCTCGACCTCTTCTTTGACCACACCGGGCCGCATGGCTACCGCCAATTTCGCTCTCGCCAGGACATCCGTGCTCCGATGCCAAGACGAAATTCCCTTGGCGGCGTCCGCTCCCAGGATCAGCCACAGCTCGTCTTCTCGGGAATACGAATTCAGGGTGTCGATCGTGTATGACGGGCCCGCACGCTCGGCCTCGCGATCATCCACTTCGAAGTACGGGACTCCCGCCACTGCCGCCTCCAGCATTGCCATGCGATGAAATAGAGGGGTCACCGCGTCGGCCGCCTTCTGCCAGGGGCGGCCGGCCGGAACGAAGGTGACCACATCCACGCCCAGACTTCTATAAGCCGCCTCTCCAACGATGAGATGGGCCAGGTGAGGCGGGTCGAATGTCCCTCCAAGAAGCGCTCGTTGCACGTGCCCAAGGATAGGTCCAGGCCGGGATGGGTGGCAGCAGGCGGAGATGACCGGGTCCACCGTCTCGGCAACGCAGCCAAGGACCCGGGTCCGTATAGACACCGTCGCGACGAACACTCACGTGAACACCGGGGGAACCGTGAGCAAATCCGGAGAACCCGAGCAACCCTCCCGCTGCGACGCTGTTGCCAGCCCCAACGGAGAGAAAAGAGAGAAATGAGACGGTCACCAGAACCCCGGAGGACGTCTCGACCGTGACGGCGCGGTTACCGGCGACCGACCCGGCAAACGAGACCACTCCCGGCTCGATCGACCGCACCCCGGTTCCAGCAGCGACGGCCAGGTCGACACCCCAGTGAAACGGCGGCGCATAACCCCGGCTCACCGATGCCGACGCCGGCAGCGCCACGAGACAAGAAACCAATGCGGTGACCAGGACCACAAGTGCGCCTCTCCCCCATCACCGCTGCCGTCCAACATACCGGCGACCGCTGCCGGAAACGAGACCTCCGGCCGACAATGTTGCGGGCAGGACTACTGTCCACGGTTCCGAAACATGCGAGGAGAGCATGTCCAAAACACGCATCGGCCTGATGGGGTTCGGCCGCATCGGACGCAACGTCTTTCGATTGCTGAGCGAGCACCCCGGACTCGAAGTC
>JBFJTO010000149.1:0-4469 GCA_041625295.1 Acidimicrobiia bacterium
GCACCCAACTCGGCCGCGACGCCATATAGCCCCGCCGCCTCCATCTCGACCGCTAGAACCCCCATACGGTCCATCACCTCGAATGCATCGTCCTGCGGGTTGTAGAACAGGTCGGCCGAATGGACGACCCCCGTCAGATATCCGACACCCATCTCCTCGGCGGTCTGGGCGGCGGCACGCGCCAGCCCGAAATCGGCGGTAGCCGCATAATCCCAGCCGTTGTAGCGGGTTCGGTTCACACCCGAGTCCGTGGACGCACCGGTTGCGATGATGACGTCACGAAGCTCCACATCCTTGGCGATCCCGCCGCACGACCCAACTCTTATCAGCCGCTTCACGCCGAATTCCCGTATCAACTCGGTGACATAGATCGAAGCCGACGGGATTCCCATTCCGGTGCCCATCACCGAAACCGGCATCCCCTGGTGAGTACCCGTGAATCCGAGCATGTTTCTGACCGCCGTCACTCCTCGACAGTCGTCGAGGAACTCCTCAGCGATGTGTCGGGCGCGCAGGGGATCGCCCGGCAGAAGGATGGCTTCTGCGAAATCGCCGGGACTGGCGGCGATGTGCGGGGTGGACATAGCGAACTCCGGATGTTGGCGAAAAAACAACGCTAATCGCTAACAGCGGGGGCCTAGGCTCCGATGGTGCTCACCCACATCCACATCGCTCCAACTCATGGGAGTCAGGTTGTCGGCCTGAACGAGGTCGAGGCTGTCGCCGGCGCCGGGTTGGTCGGGGATCGAAACTTCGGACGCGAACGGGAAGTGACCCTGGTCTGTTCGGGCGAATTGGCCCTGGCAGCCGCAGAACTCGGGATCGGGCTGGTGATTCCCGGATCGACGAGGCGGAACCTCACGTTGGACGTGGGCGAACTCCCACGATCCACAGGAACCCGGATCCAGATCGGTGATGTGGAGATGGAGGTGCGACGGGATTGCTCGCCCTGCGAGAACATGGAGACCGCGGTCGGCCCGGGAGCGCGGGCCGCCCTCGTGGGCAGAGCAGGAATCTCTGCACGGGTCGTCGTGGGCGGCAGCCTGAGGGTCGGAGATCCCGTGAAGATCGGCGGAGAATCCACCTTGCCCTAGCCGGTCACCGGATTCGAGTCCGGCCGGTCAATGAAGGTACTGGCGGTCGGCTGCAACCTTGAGAATCACCCGCTCCGACTGGATGGCGTTCGAGTACTTCCTTCCCAGATACTTCACCGACAGCTGATCGATGTGGTCTCTGGCAGCGGGACCCATCACCTTCTCGACGACGTGGCCGCGGACCTCGACGAAGGAGTAGGGATCGTCATGATCCATGATCGTGATCGTTGCCCGGGGATCTCTTTCCAGGTTTGCGAACTTGGTCCTGTGAACCTCCGTGTTGACCAGGAGGTGATCATCGTCGCAGTCGATCCACATCACATGTGATTGCGGGGTCCCATCACCGAGCAGCGTGGTGAGAACCGCAAAGTTGGCGCCTCGCGCCAATGAAAAGGTCTTGTCATCGAGCATGAGCCGATCATCGCACGGATCGCTCGCCTACCCGAACATCACCGGACGAGATCTACGTGACCGGGACTCCGGGCTCGAGATCGAGGACTTCGAACGCTCCGTCGGCATGCTCAGCAAGCTCATAGGGGGTTCCGGTCAGGATCGGGAATGTCCCATAGTGGATAGGAACCACCTTCTCGACACCGAGCATCTTGGCGGCCATCGAAGCCTGTCTGGGACCCATCGTGTACCAGCCGCCAATGGGGAGAAACGCTATCTGAGGGGCCCAGAGATCACGGATGATCGCCATGTCGCCGAACAGCATGGTGTCCCCGGCGTGATAGATGGTCGGCCCTCCCGGGAACTCGAGTACCCATCCTCCCGGATCCCCTCCAGGAATGATTCCGGAGTCACCGGAGATGCCACCGGAATGCACGGCATGCACGAGCGTGGCCCGTACCCCCCCGGCGTCGACTGTCCCGCCCTTGTTGGACCCGACCACCGATTCAACACCCTGACCGCCTGCCCACACCGCAATCTCATGGATCGCGTGGAGAGCGGATCCGGTGGACTGAGCAAGACCGATGGCATCGCCGACGTGGTCGAAATGCCCGTGAGTGATGAACAACGCGTCGGCGCGACCGGGGGCCTTTTCGGACTCCGGGCACGCCGGATTACCGGCCAACCATGGGTCGATGAAGAACGTGGAACCGTCATCGGTACGGAGACGGACCGCGGCGTGGCCCAACCAGGTCACCTCGAGACCGTGCATTGGAACTCCTTTCTTTGCCTCGATCCTATTGCCGGCACCCATCCACGCCCCGGGCCAAAGGTGTTTTTCTTGCTCGAACCGGGGTGAGCCCACGCGGTAGGGCCGCCGTTCATGTACGTTCGGTGTATGAATGACATCCCTTCATCGTTCGAGACAGCGAAGAAACGCCGTCTGGAACTCCACGACGCCATGGCCGGACTCGAATGGGCGCTGGCCCGGGCATCGGAGGCGACCGACTGGCGAGTCGCGGTCATCGAGAGTCTTCACAACCTTCTCAGCGCTTACCGGAGCCACAGCGACGAGGTCGAGGCTCCCAACGGGATTCTCAACGACCTTCTCGTCGATGCTCCCCGGCTTTCGAACTACGTGGCCATCCTCAAGAACGACCACATGACGATCATGGGCGACCTCGAGGCGCTGCTTTCCGACGCTGCCGAGATCCCGGTGTCTGAGCTCCGGGAAATTGCCACGAGTTTGCTCGGGGACCTGGTCCGCCATCGGCAGATGGGCGCCGACCTCGTCTGGGATGCGGTGAATCTCGACATCGGAGGGCACGGTTGAAAGGCTCTCCGGCGTCTCTGCGGTAGACGCCTGACGCTCAATATCGGACGAGGCTCGGCCTGACGGTCTGCCACACTGCGTGGATGGAACCACCGGTCAGGGTCGAAGCGCTTCGCAAGGTGTTCAAGGTGCCTGTGCGCGAGGCGGGCTTGCGCGAGTCGGTCAAGAGCCTGTTCCATCGTGAGTTCAAGGAAGTCGTCGCCGTGGACGGGGTCTCCTTCGAGATCCCCGCCGGCGAAATCGTCGGATTCCTGGGACCGAACGGAGCCGGGAAGACCACGACCATCAAGATGCTGACCGGACTGCTCTTCCCCGACGGAGGCGACGCATCGGTGTTGGGGCACCGTCCCTGGAAGCGTCAGAAGGAGTTGCTCCGGCGAATCGCCCTGGTCATGGGACAGCGGAACAACCTCGCCTGGGATCTCCCAGCCACCGACTCATTCCAACTCAACCAGGCGATATACAACATCCCCGAAATGGATTTCCAAGAGCGGAAATCGGAGTTCACGAAACTCCTGGAGGTGGAAGAGCTCACCACAAAACCGATCCGCAATCTCTCTCTGGGTGAACGGATGAAGATGGAGATCGTGGGAGCGCTTCTGCACGGTCCCGAGGTGCTGTTCCTCGACGAGCCCACCATCGGACTCGACGTGAGCATGCAGAAGAAGCTGCGGAGCTTTCTTCTGGACTACAACGACCGAACCGGCGCCACCATCCTCCTCACAAGCCATTACATGGCCGACGTCGTTGCCCTGGCGGAAAGAGTGATCGTGATACACCACGGGAAGATCCTTTATGACGGCAACCTCTCGGGCCTCACCTCCCGCTTCGCGACCCACAAGACGATCGGCATCACCGCTTCTGATCTACCTGCCGATCTGTCGAGATACGGAGAGGTGCTCCACTCCAACCTGGACAAGGCGGTGATCAGGGTGGTTCGCGACCAGGTCACCACGGTGGCGGCGGCATTGCTCCGGACGGCGACGGTCACCGACTTGACGATCGAGGACCCGCCCATCGAAGACGTGATCGACCGGGTATTCCGCGAAGAATGATCGGGCTGTTCCGCTACTACCGGGTGGGAGCCCGCATCGGTGTCTTGAGAGATCTCCAGTATCGCGGCTCGACGTTCATGTACCTGGTTGGCTTCCTGGTCGAGCCCACCGTTTACCTCACCGTCTGGACCACCGTTGCGAACTCACGGGGTGGATCTGTGGGCACCTACACCACGGCCCAGCTCGCCGCCTACTACATCGTGTGGACCCTGGTCAGAGTGATGAACCTCGCCTACACGCCATATGGGTGGGAGTGGCGCATCCGCGGAGGTCGCCTCAACGAATTCCTCTCCCAGCCCATCCACCCGTTCCACCGAGACTTCAGCTTCTTCATCGGCTCCAAGGTCATATGGCTGGTGCTGTGGCTCCCGGTCGCCGCGGTCCTCTCGTTCACGTTCAAACCGGACCTCTCGCCGAACCTCATCGAGATAGCCGGATTCGCTCTCGCCATTTGGGGGGGATTCGCAGTCCGGTTCGTACTTCTCTACATGATGGGCTTGATCTCGTTCTGGACTACCAGAGCCAGTGCCATCTTCGAGATCATCATGGCGGGCGAGTTGCTGCTCTCGGGCCGCCTGGTTCCCATCGAGCTCATGC
>JBFJTO010000150.1:0-4466 GCA_041625295.1 Acidimicrobiia bacterium
CCGTTGACCAGGTCGGAGCCGACTACCCCGAGATCTCCACCGACTACGTCCACGTGGATGCCGCTTGCCTGTACATGGTCAACAACCCCGAGCGGTTCGACGTGATTGTCACCGACAACCTGTTCGGCGACATCATCACGGACCTGGGCGCCGCCATCCAGGGCGGTATGGGCTTAGCCGCCTCGGGAAACATCGATCCCGGGCGCCGCTACCCCTCCATCTTCGAACCGGTGCACGGTTCGGCACCCGACATCGCCGGTCGCGGTTGGGCCAACCCCGTGGCGGCCGTGCTGTCGCTAGCCATGTGCCTCGATCACCTCGGTGAAAAGCAGGCGGCACTGGCGGTGGAGTCCGCCGCCGCGGCAGCACTCGGCGATCTGAAGGCGATGGGCGGACCCGACATGGGTTTCAGCACATCCGAGATCGGCGATCGGATCGCCCTGGCGATCAACTCGGGAGTCGGGGCGGCTTGACAGAGGGTTGAGGCCCAAAGTCGGGTGTCGGTGTGCCGGCAGACTCGATGATCCCCAACAGTTCGGATATGCCTCTGTCCAACTGTCTGTCCCTGCCGCTCCTGAAATCGGCCGGTGTGTTCACCACTTCGATATCGGGTTCGGTTCCATAGTTCTCGATCCCGTACCCGACGTCCTCGAACCAGTGCCCGAACTCGGGCTGGGTCGTGATCGTCCCGTCCACGAGTGACTGCTGAGGCCATATCCCGACGACGCCACCCCAGGTGCGGGTACCGATGAGAGGTCCCAATCCGGCCAACTTGAAGGCGTGGGAGAAGATGTCGCCATCGGAGCCCGCGTACTCATTGGTCAGGCACACCATGGGGCCGGCGGGCGAACCTTCCGGCAGTGGCAGCGGTTCCCGCCACCTGGTCACCTGATACCCGAGCCTCTTGCGCAACAGCTTCTGGAGCAGCAGTTGGCTGACATTTCCGCCCCGGTTGAAGCGTACGTCGATGACCAGGCCGTCTTTGTCAAACTCGTGGCGCCAGGATCGGTGAAACTCCGAAAAGCCGCTCGGACCCATATCCGGTATGTGGATGTATCCGGCTCGGCCGTTCGTTGCCTCGGCGACGTAGCGCCGGTTGGCCGAAACCCAATCTCGATACCGCAATGCGAATTCTGACTCGAGGGGTGTGACCACCACCGGGCGCGGCGCCTTGCGACCGGATGCGACGAGGAGGGTCACCGCCCTCTTCGCCTTGGCGACAAGGACCTCATGAGGTGTCTTCTCGGCGGTGAGGACGATCCCGTCGATGGCGAGTATTCGGTCGCCCACGGCGACTCCGGCATCGGCAAGGGGCGAGGTCGCCCGTCGGTCCCACGAGTCGCCCCGAGGAATCGCTCGAACACGCCACGCCCCCCGCGACCACTCGACGTCCGCTCCCAGGAGTCCCTGCGTCCACACCGGCTCGGGGCGGTAATCGCCGCCCATCTCGTAGGCGTGGGATGTACCAAGTTCGCCCTGCATCTCCCACATCAGGTCGCTGAATTCTGAGCGGGAACCCACGCGTTCCACGAGGGTCGAGTAACGGTCGTGGATCTCGAGCCACTCGACCCCGCCCATGTCCTCCCACCAGAAGTGATCACGCTGCAGGCGCCACGCCTCAGAGAACATCTGTTTCCACTCGCCGCCAGGGTCCACCTCAACGCGGATCCGATCCAGGTCGATCCATCCCGATTCGCGACCAGCGTTGTCCTTGCTGTTCTTTTCGTCTTTCCACGCCGCGGGGACGACCCGCAGTTTTCGTCCGGATCTGATGCCGAGCACCTTGCGGTCGGCCGAGAGAGTGAATGCGGATACCCCGTCTACGACGGGTTCGAGTTTGTCGGCGGTGAGATCCCATGCGGCCAGGGAGCCTCGAACAGGCTCGGTCTCGACGACCGGGCTGCCCAGGGTGCCTTTGAGCGGGTATTGAAGAACGAAAACTCTGCCGATCCCGGCCCGGATGCGGGCGTATCGGCCGGCCGGGACCGGAAACGCATGGATCCGCTCACCGAGGCCGGCCAGGTCGATCTCGACTGGACTCGGGGTGGCATTCTTCTCCGGGGTTCCGTTTCCGGCGCCGCCCGGAGGACGTGGTTCCCGGCTGGCGATGTCGAATGGAGATCGCGTCTGCTCACCGAGGGACATCGCCATCGGGATGACGCTCAGTGGGAAGGAGTAGTCGTCGAATGCCGCGTCTGGCACCGGGTCGAAGATCCGGCCAGACAGAAAGTACAGGTACTTCCCGTCCGGATCGAAGGAGGGCGCATAGTCGAAGAACTCGGGTCTACCGACCTGATGAAGTTCCTTCTGAGCGGTGTCGTACAGAAAGAGATTCATACTGTTCGCGGTGGTGGCTGCCCCAAACGCAAGCCATCGGCCGTCTGGAGACCAATCGGTGCCCGCGATCCATGTGTGCTGACTCCGATAGACGACCCGACGCGACTTCCTGGTGAGGTCGATCAGCTGCAATTCGTGACGGTGATTCGTCACGGCGACCCGGGACGGACCCGCCGGAGAGGGATCGATGGAGCGAATCCTCCCGAAGTCCCTCTTGATGGACACGGGGCTGGAGCCATCGATGCTTCGGACGGCCAGGGTCTCCTCTCCCGTCTCATCTGTGACGGTGATGATCCTCTTCCCATCGGGAAGCCAAGCGGCCAACCGCTGGCGATCCACCGACACCGAGCCATGCCTAAACGAAGAACCCTCCCAGAGCGGCATGGTGTAGGCACCGCCTCTGGCCGTAACCGCGATGGAATGACCGGCAGGGTGAAGATCAAAAGACTCGAGGTGCTTTCCAGCCGACCCAAAACGCCTGTTCAGCTGGGGTCTGGCCGAGGGCACGTCGACTTCCACACGCGCCGTTTCGTTGCTGGCGGGGTCCAAGACCCACAGGTCGGCTCCGCAGTGATAGACGATCCTGGTCCCGTCGGTCGTGGGAAACCGAACGTAGAAGTCCTCATGGTTGGTGTGGCGGATCATCGACCGTCCCGAAGGGGTCACCGAGTAGACGTTCCCGACTCCCTCGTGATCGGACAGGAAGTAGATCCTCCGACCGATCCACATCGGGTCGGCCATATTGCCGCGCTCACCGACCAGCGGTGCAAACTCGCCCGAACCTTCCTTGTCGATCCACAGACTTCCCGCTCTTCCGCCCCGATAGCGCTTCCAGCGGGCGGGATCGAAAGAGTTCCTGCCCAGAACCACCCCTCCGCCGGATCCAAAGGAGATCGCCCTCGCCGGACCGAGCTCGATCGGCGTGGGTCGGCCCCCATCCACAGGGACGTCCCACAAGTACATCCTGCCGGCAAAGGGCTGAGCGTTGTCGCTGGCCACCACGATCCGGCGCCCATCAGGACGCCAACCGACCACGTGTGTGGTCGCACCCCAATAGGTAACGCGACGGGGTCGGCCCCCGCCGGATGACATCACGAAGACATCGGAAACACCTTCATCCCGACTCACGAACGCAACGTTGTCGCCATCGGGCGAAAAGCGCGGGAATGTATGGCTGCCCGGATTCGCGGTAAGTCGGTGAGCGTCCCCGCCCGATGCATCGACGCGCCACAGATCGTCTTCTGAAACGAAGACGATGCTGTCGCCGTGAATGGTTGGATGGCGGTAATACCCGCGCGAAGGCATCTGCTCTCCAATCGATTTTCGTCGAGGTTAGGCGCGACGCCGGCCGCAGGATCGCTCAGCCGTTCAGGAATCCGTTGGTCGTCAACCAATCCTTGGCAATGTCCGCGGGATCCTCTTGATCCACATCGGCCCGACTGTTGAGAGCGGTCAGCTCTTCTGTGGTCAGCTTCTCCGAGACCGAATCGAGAAGACCAGTGAGGTCTGAGCCGTAGGCGTCGACCAGGTCGACCCGGATCGCGGGCACGATGTTCTCGGCCGGGTTGAGACCTTTGTCATCGTCGAGAACGACAAAGCCTTTGGCGGCGATGATGCCCTGAGTCGAGAACAGCAAGGCAACGTCGACCTCACCCGACTCCAGCGCGGCCACCGTGAGCGGACCGGCGACGTCGAGTGGCTTGAACTCGGCGAAGCTGAGCCCATAGACGTCCTGGAGTCCCTTCAGGCAGGCATCACGATCGGGGCACTCAGGTGGGCCGCCGAAGATCAGAGTCGATGCGACTGGCTGAAGATCCGACACCTTTGAGACTCCCAGCGCGGCTGCCGTCTCGGCGGTCACTACGTAGGCGTTCTTGTCCTGTGCCGGCGCATACTCGAGCAGCGTCACGCCCGTCTTCTCGAACTCTGCCTTTGCGGCGGCCCACGTGGACTGAGAGTCCGCTGACGGTGTTCCCTCGAGAAATCCGAGAAGCGTTCCAACGTATTCGGGAACCATGCCGATCTCGCCGGACTCGAGAGCAGGCTTCACGACCTCCCTGTTACCCAGGTTGAGCTTGCGCTCTACGGGATACCCGTGGTTCTCGAGAACCTGGGCGTAGATCTCGGCG
>JBFJTO010000151.1:0-4449 GCA_041625295.1 Acidimicrobiia bacterium
GCCCGTGTGGCCGACAGGTTGGGGGCGTAGGAGATCGTCTTGGCGGTGGCCAGATCCCAGGTCCTGCCGGCCGCATGCCATGGGGCATGAACGGGGTCGAGCCTGACCTGAGCCGGAGGTGGAGACATCTGGTGATGCATGACGATGGTGTGTCCCGACCCTTCCACGCCTGGCACAGCCGGTCCTCGAGACACGATCAGCCTGACCACACCGTCGCCCCCGGCAACAGCAGCTGCCTTGCACCACCCCGACAGTTCTTCCCGCTCCCGGAGAGGAATACCCATCGCGGCTGCGCTGTGCTCGAGCCGATCGAGATGCTCATCGAGAGCGAACAGTCTGCCCTCGTAGCTGCGCATCGCCTCGAAACAGCCATCACCTCTGACGACTACCGAGTCGGTCACTGGAATCGCGTTGGTGGGTATCCCATCGACGAGAACGAACATCAGTCCCGCCTGTAGAAGTTCGTTATCGGAAGCCGGCGATCCCGCCCAAACGCCTTGGTTGTGATCTTCACACCCGGGGCCGACTGCCTGCGCTTGTACTCGTTGCGATCCACCATTCCGGCGATGTCCACGACCAGTTGGCGATCGAACCCGTCAGCGACGATTTCATCGACACCCATATCGTCTTCGATGTAGCGCTCGAGCACCGCATCGAGCACTTCATAAGCGGGGAGACTGTCTGAATCTCTCTGGTCGGGACGGAGTTCGGCGGAAGGCGGCTTGGAGATCGTTGCCTCCGGGATCACTTCCCCGTTGAGATTCCGGCGCCGGGCCAGTTGGTAGACGAGCGTCTTGAAAACGTCTTTTAGCACCGCGAATCCGCCCACCATGTCGCCATAGAGGGTGGCGTATCCGGCGGCCATCTCACTCTTGTTGCCGGTGGCGACGACCATGGGGCCCAGCTTGTTGGATGCCGCCATCAGGATCGCCCCCCGGGTGCGGGCCTGGAGGTTCTCTTCGGCGGTTCCAAACGCCTGGTCCCCGAAGATTCCCGAAAGCGCCTCCAGGTATTCCGAGAAGATCGCATCCATCGGGATCACATCGAATCTGATCCCCAGATTCGTGGCCAGCGCCCTCGAGTCCGAGACGGAGCCCTCGGAACTGAACCGACTCGGCATCGAGATTCCCCACACATTGGACGGGCCCAGTGCATCGGCGGCCACAGCAGCCGTGAGCGCCGAGTCGATTCCCCCGCTCAAACCCACCACCACCGATGAAAACCCGTTCTTGCGGACGTAGTCGCCGAGTCCGGTGACCAGGGCCGCATAGACCTCGTCCACGGAGTCGAGCAGCGGCGCCACACAACACGGCTCACCTGCGGCGCCGCCGACGGGCACCTCCACGACGAAGCGGTCTTCTGCGAATTGGGGCGAACGATGCAAGACCTGTCCGACGGCGTCTAGAACCAGACTGGCCCCGTCGAAGACCAACTCGTCCTGGCCACCAACCAGATTGAGGTACACGACAGGCACTTGAGCCGAGCGGGCCCGCTCACGGAGCATCAGCTCCCGCTCTTCTGCCTTGCCGCGGTGATAGGGCGAGGCGTTGATGTTGAGGAGAATCCGGGCCCCGGCCTCGGCCTGCCGGGCCGGCGGTCCATTGCTCGCCCAGATGTCCTCACACACGGATATGCCACAGCGGACCCCGGCGATTTCCCACGTCGCCGAAGGGGTGTCGCCGGGGACGAAGTACCGCTCCTCATCGAATACCCCGTAGTTGGGCAGGAGAACCTTGGAGTAGACGCCCACGATCTCACCTTGGTGAAGCACGGCCGCAGCGTTGGCGTAGCGCCGGATCATCGAGTCACCTTCACGCTCGGGTTCAACCTCGGCGACGAAACCGACGATGGTGGCAACCGCACCCGATGCCCGGGCGAGACGGTGGAGAGTCTCGAGGTTTTGTGCGACGAAACCGTTGCGGTGGATCAGGTCCTCGGGCGGATATCCGGGGATGGCGAGTTCGGGTAAGAGCAAGATGTCGGCTTCCTGCTCCGCCGCCCACGCCATCGAATCGAGGATCCGTCGCTCGTTTTCTCGGAAATCCCCGACAGCGAGGTTCAGCTGGGCCCCGGCAATACGCATCCCCGGAAGGATAAGACCACATCGGCCAGTACGACTACCCTTGTGGATCCATGCTGGACACCGCCCACATCGACGGGTTGGTGGCAGAAGTCCTTCCGCAGGTCGTGGAAGTTCGCCGTGCCATCCACCGCCATCCCGAACTCTCGGGCGAGGAGTATTCGACAACCGAGACACTGGCAAAGGCGCTCAGGGACAACCGGATTTTCCCCCGCCTCCGGACCCCCCGTACCGGTCTGATCGCTGACATCTGAACCGGACCGCGCACGATTGCCTTTCGTGGTGATCTCGACGCATTGCCGATCACGGAGCCAACCGGCAATGCGGTTCGTTCGGAGATTCCCGGGACCATGCACGCCTGCGGCCACGACGCCCATGCCGCCATCGCTTTCGGGATCGCTCTGGTGGTCAACCGCCTCGAAGTCGATGGGCGGGTCCGGGTGATCTTCCAACCCGCAGAGGAGACCTTTCCCGGAGGGGCCTACGAACTGCTTCGCGAGGGCGTCGCCCAGGGTGTGGATGCGATTCTGGCGTTTCACGTCGATCCCAGCCTCAGGACCGGTCTGGTCGGTCTGAGACGAGGACCGATCACATCTTCGGCCGATCGGTGCTTCATCACGCTGGAAGGCCCCGGCGGCCACACCGCAAGACCGCATCAGACCGTTGACCTGATTTACGCAGCCGGGCAGGTGGTCACCCAGATGCCCGCCCTGATAGACCGCCTCGTCGATGCACGCTCGCCGTTGACCATCGTCTTCGGCCAAATCCACGGGGGCACCGCGGACAACGTGATCCCCACCACCGTCGAGATCTCGGGCACCCTGCGAACCGCCGACCACGAGGTCTGGGAGGTTCTTCCCAAACTCGTCGACCGCCTGGTTCACGAGATCGCTGCGCCCCTGGGGGCAACCGCGACAACGCACTACCAGCGGGGCCTGCCACCGGTTGTCAATCACACAGAAATCGTCGCCAGCGTCGAGAAGAGCGCGGCCCGGGTACTCGGCTCCGATCACCTGGTCGAGGCCCATCTCAGTATGGGGGCCGAAGACTTCGCCCGGTATCTGGAGGAGATCCCCGGGGCTCTCATCCGCCTGGGTTGCGGGCTTCCCGAGACCCGCAGCGACCTTCACTCGGCAAGTTTCCTCCTCGACGAGGCCTGTCTCGAAACGGGCATCCGCGTCGGTGTCGCCGCGGTCCTCGATCTGCTTGGTTAAGCGCTCTCGATCACGGTGAACCCGTCGGCGACCAGGGCTTGTTGGAGGCGTGTCCGCTCCTCAGCCCGCACCGACAGCGTCAGCACTCCACCTCCGCCGTGGGTGGCGTGACGAAGCTGGAGGTCTCGCAGATCCACACCGCTCTCCGAGAGCGAATGCCCCACCCGTGCGATCTCGCCGGGCCGGTCCTGGAGAACCACTCCCAGCGAGGCCACCGGCGCCGCCATGCCGGCGCGGAGTCGACGCGACTCGGCAAGCAGGTCGCCGAGGGCATCTCGATCCGACAGGAGTCCCGCCCACTCTCGAAGCCGTGACGCCATGCGCTCGAGTGCCTCACCCACTTCGCCCCGATTGGCGACGAGCACATCGAGCCACCAGCCCGGTTCCGACAGAGCTACCCGGGTGAGATCTCGGAACCCACCGGCAGCCAGCCGATAGGCGACCTCATCTCCAGCCAATGCCGCCACCAGGGCGGCCGCCGTCAAGTGAGGCAGATGGCTGGACACTGCAACCGCGGCGTCGTGGTCAGCCGCCGAGATGACCAATGGGACCGCCCCGACGCTCTTGACGAGGTTGGCCATGAACTCCAGATCTGCGGGCGCGGCGCCGTCGCTGGTCAGCACCCAGGTGGCCCCGTTGAACAGGGACCCCGACGCACCCAGGGCACCGGCGGTCTCGCGGCCGGCCATGGGGTGGCCACCGACGAACCGCTGTAGTGAGCCGGCTGCCTCGACGACCGGAGTCTTCACTCCACCGACATCGGTGACGAGCGCGACCGTGTGCAAGGTCGGCAAGGTCTCGACGATGCTCCCCACCGGGCCGGCCAGCACCACTAGATCGGCATCGGCGACAGCCACCGACGGATCGTCTGTGTCGAAGTCAAAGGCACCGACCGACCGGGCCGATCGAAGCGCGGCGGGATCGGGATCCCAAGCCGTCACCACCCACCCGAGACTCCGGAGGGCGATTCCGATCGACGAACCGATCAGCCCCACGCCGAGTACGACGGCGTTGTCAGACGACACGGCCGACGGCGTTTGCGACCCTGCGCACCGAATCCATCATCTCCGAAAACTCGGCCGGCAAAAGGGCCTGAGGGCCATCCACGAGGGCCATGTCGGGGGCAATGTGGACATCGACCAGGATCCCGTCGGC
>JBFJTO010000152.1:0-4402 GCA_041625295.1 Acidimicrobiia bacterium
CGCTCGAATGTCGAAGACGATGATCACGGCGGTCAGCGCGGTTGCCGCTTCAGCGATACCGCCGCGGTGGGGGAGGCCAAGGATCATCCCCAACGCAGTTGACGTCGCCTCGTTTGCCGGATCGACCTCAGCGGAGCCCGGCTTGGTGGCATTTCTGGGCCGTGACGACCGCCGCAAGGGTTTCGATGTCCTGGCAGCCGCCTGGCCGGCTGTCCTGGAGGCGATTCCCGATGCGCGCCTCGAGGTGGCCGGGTTCGAGCGAAGTGAGCCGCTTCCCTCGACCACTTTCCACGGGAGAGTTTCCGAAGCTGGAAAGAGAGAGATGTTGTCGCGGGCCGCGGTTCTGGTTGCCCCCAACCTCGGTGGTGAGAGCTTTGGCATCGTGCTCGTCGAGGCCATGTCCGCCGGGTGCGCAATCGTGGCCTCCGAACTCCCCGCGTTTCGCGATGTTGCCGGCGGTGTTGCCGAATTCGCCCAGCCCGGCAATCCAAGAGCGCTGTCGGAAGCGATCATTTCCTTGCTCTCAGATCCGCTCCGGAGGGTGGCCGCTTCCGAGGCGGCTTTGGCCAGGGCCGCCGTCTTCGACTGGGGCTCCGTCCTGAGCAGCTACCGCAGGGCGTACCGCCAGGCACTCGAATCCGGCTGAGCGATTCGGGGTACCATTCGCCCTGACAAGGAGAAATCGTGGAACAAGGAACCGAACTGGTCAAGCGCGGCCTCGCGGACATGCTCAAGGGTGGCGTGATCATGGATGTCGTCAATGCCGACCAGGCCAGGATCGCCGAAGAGGCAGGGGCGGTCGCGGTGATGGCGCTCGAGCGGGTACCCGCCGACATTCGCCGCGATGGAGGGGTGGCCCGCATGGCCGATCCCACCAAGGTAGAGGAGATCCAGGCCAGCGTCTCCATCCCTGTCATGGCCAAAGCCAGGATCGGGCACTTTCTGGAAGCCCGGGTCCTTCAGGCTCTCGGTGTCGATTACATAGACGAATCCGAGGTGCTGACTCCTGCCGATGAGGAGCACCACATCGACAAGTGGCAGTTCGTAACCCCCTTCGTCTGCGGCGCCCGAAACCTCGGTGAAGCGCTCCGCCGTATCGGCGAAGGTGCCGCAATGATCCGCACCAAGGGTGAGGCCGGGACCGGCAACGTGGTCGAAGCAGTTCGCCACATGCGCAAGATCACCGGCGAGATGCGAGTCATTGCGACGCTCGGACCAGACCAATTGATGGCCGCGGCTCGAGACCTCGGTGCGCCATATAGCCTGGTCAAAGAGGTTGCCGAGACCGGGAAGCTTCCGGTCGTCAACTTCGCCGCGGGCGGTATCGCCACTCCGGCCGATGCAGCTCTCATGATGGCGCTCGGGTGCGACGGAGTCTTCGTCGGATCTGGAATCTTCAAGAGTTCACAACCGGCGGCGTTTGCGACCGCGATCGTGGATGCAACAACGAACTGGAAGAATCCAGACATCATCGCCAAGGTCTCTCGGGGATTGGGGGAGGCGATGTCGGGTATCGAGATCGGTTCACTGGCCGAGAACCAGAAACTCGCCGGACGCGGTTGGTGAGGTTGGCTGCAACGGTCGGTGTCCTTGCCCTTCAGGGTGATTTCCGCGAGCACATCGCTGTTCTCGGCCGTCTAGGTGTATCGACCCGGGAGGTTCGCCTCCCCGGTGATCTCGATGGCATCGACGCCATCGTTTTGCCGGGTGGCGAGTCGACCACCATCGGCAAACTTGCGAACCGCTTTGGAGTGCTGGCTCCCCTCCGCGGGAGGATCGAGGCCGGAATGCCGGTGTACGGAACCTGCGCCGGCCTGATTTTCCTCGCCGCTCAGGTGGTCGAGAGCGATCAACACCTGCTTGGTGTGCTCGATGTCATAGTTCGTCGCAACGCCTTTGGACGTCAAAACGAGTCGTTCGAGGCCGATATCGACATCGCCGGTCTGGAAAAGCCGTTTCGCGGCGTGTTCATTCGGGCGCCGTGGGTAGCCAAGGCTGGCGACGGCGTGGATGTCCTCGCTACCGTGAGAGATCATCCTGTGATGGTTCGGCAAGGCCATATCTTGGCTACCTCCTTCCATCCGGAGCTCACCGGGGATGATCGAATCCACCGGATGCTCCTCGAGACGATCTGAGAGCAATGTCTGGTCACTCAAAATGGGCGAACATCAAGCATCGGAAGGGCCGACAGGACGCGGCCCGTGGCAAGCTGTTCGCCAAGCTGGCCAAGGTCATCGAGGCAGCTGCGCGCCAGGGCGGCGGCGACACATCGATGAACGCCGCGCTCGCCACCGCGGTTGCCAAAGCCAAAGCCGCCTCCATGCCCAACGACAACATCGACCGGGCGATAAAGCGAGGATCGGGTGAGGGCGGCGATGCCGTCGATTACTCCGAGATCTGGTACGAGGGTTATGGCCCGGGCGGTGTGGCCATGTACATCTTCGTGCTGACCGACAACCGGAATCGGGCAGCGTCGGATGTGCGGGCCACGATGACCCGCAACGGTGGCAACCTCGGCGAGCCGGGGACGGTGGCTTACCTGTTCGAGCAGAAGGGCCTGATCGAAGTTCGTGGTTCCGAAGATGAAGTGATGTTGGTTGCTCTCGACGCCGGAGCCGAGGATGTGAGGGAATCGGGCGACACCTTCGAGGTCGTGACCGAACCGTCGGCCCTCCCCTCCGTTCAGGCTGCCCTCGAGGCGGCCGGAGTCGGAATCGAAGCCTCGGATGTCACTCAACTTCCCAAGAACACGATCCCCGTGGATGCCAGCGCGGCTGCCCGGGTCTTGCGTCTCATCGATGCTCTGGAAGAGCTTGACGATGTTCAGACGGTTTATGCCAATTTCGACGTTTCCGACGATGTGATGGAAGAACTAGCAGGGAGTTGAGGCTGTGAGCATTCCATTCCAGGTCACGTTTGACGCCGGCAACCCGGCCGTGCTGGCCGAGTTCTGGGCGATTGCCCTGGGTTATGTTCGCCAGCCTCCACCCGATGGATTCGAGAGTTGGGAGGCATTTGCAATAGCCAATGACATCCCAGCAGAGGCCTGGGGGGATCTTGATTCCGTGGTGGACCCGGCGGGTGAGGCTCCCCGGCTTCTCTTTCAACGGGTTCCGGAAGGAAAGACGGCCAAGAACCGCGTTCATCTCGACGTCAGCGCGGGGATCATGGACTCCGTGCCCGGTGAGACGCCCAGGGAAAAGGTCGAGAACCACGTGGAGCGTCTCGTAGAAGCCGGGGCGACCTTGATGCAGAGGTTCGATCGTGGCCAAGAGTTCTGGATCGTGATGGCCGATCCTGAGGGGAACGAATTCTGCGTTCAATGATTTCCGCAGAGCGGACGGGCCGAAACGGTACCCTCCCGTACATATGTTCGTCCTAGGAATCGACCCGGGTCTGACCCGTATGGGTTACGGCATCGTGGATCGGGGGCAACCGACCACCGCGGTCGCGACCGGGGTGTTTCGTACTTCCAAAGATGCGCCGGTGGCTGACAGGCTTGGCGAACTCCACCGCGATCTCTCCGAGCTGATCGCCGAATATCGCCCGGTGGTCATCGCGGTCGAAGCTGTTTTTGCGAACCGGAACCTGCAAACGGCCATGTCCGTCGCCCGCGCCTCGGGTATGGCGTTTCTGGCGGGTGCCCAAGCAGGAATACCCGTTGTGGAGTACACACCTAGCGCGGTGAAGCTGGCAGTGACCGGCGATGGTGCCGCAACCAAGTCCATGGTGGCGGCGATGGTCGTGCGCAGGCTCAAGCTCGCCGAAGCTCCCAAACCCGCCGATGCCGCCGATGCCTTGGCGGTCGCGCTGTGCCATGTGCAGAGTCTTCGGCTGCGACCTGCGCGGGAGTCGGCGTGATTGGCCGTCTTTCCGGCATCGTGGGGAGTGTGCGGGCCGAAGGGGTCCTGCTCGACGTGGGTGGTGTCGGCTACGAAGTGGCGATGACTGCAAAGTCGATGGCGGAGATGCCCGGCGTCGGGGAGGAAGCGACGCTGTACACGCACCTACACGTTCGGGAAGACGGCATGAGCTTGTTCGGGTTTTCCACCGAGGCAGACCGCAACCTGTTCCGGGTGTTGCTGGGCGCCTCCGGAGTGGGACCCAAGGTGGCAATGGCCGTGCTCAGTGTTTTCTCGGCGTCTGCTCTGGTCAGGGCAGTGGCCGCCGAAGACGTGGATGCGTTGATCCAGGTGCCCGGTGTGGGCCGGCGCGGGGCACAGAAGGTGATCCTCGATCTCAAACCCAAGATGGCCGACCTGGAAGCCGACGTCATCGGTGGGTCCGAGAGCTCCCGCGTGCGCGGCGCTCTCGAAGGTCTGGGATACAGCTCGAGCGAGATTCGAGAGGTCTTGACGCTCCTCGATCCGTCCGCGACCTTGAGCGAGCAGATTCGACAGGC
>JBFJTO010000153.1:0-4400 GCA_041625295.1 Acidimicrobiia bacterium
CCTCCTAATCGGGGATGCCCGCCTTGCGGCGGACGGCGATACCTTAGCGAACTTGGGACGATCGCCCCTCCAGAACGGGCCGAAATGCTCCGAACCTTGGACTTTCGTTTAGTTCGAGGGCAGCCACACCAATTCGAGCTCCGCCACCCGGACATCGGAACTCTCGAGCGGAATCGGCATCGCCTCCACCGATTCTGCAGCCTGGTTCCACTTCTCGGTGATGGCTTGGACCTCCGTCTCGAGTTCGTCTTCGAGTCGGTCGAGTTCGTTGGTCTTGTTGCCAAGTTTTTCCCGAGCCGACGCCAAACGCTCTTGCGTGCGACGTGTCTGAGCGCGGCGGGAAGCGGCTCTCGACAACCCGCTCGAGCCCTTGCGTCCCCCGAGCAGGGCCCCGAGCAGGTCTCCTGCGCCGCTTATGACCTCTTGTTGGCGGCGCGAGTCCACGTCGGTGCTCAGCTCCCTGACCCGGCTATCGGCTGTTGAGATCTGTGCTTGGACACTTCTGATCCGGGTCTCCAATCGACGCCTCAATGCCGCGATGTCGTTGTCGGCCCCGTCCTCGGCCGCCTGGGCGCATCGGGAACGGAATTCGGACTCCGACTCGCCGATCCGCGAGTACAGCTTCACCAGTGGGTTCTTCCAGATCGACATCGTGACGTTGCGGACCAGGTAGTCACGCAAATCACTTTCCAAACCATTCCAGAAAGCCTTGGAATCGATGGCGACTTCGGGAAGAAGAAACGACGGATCGCCCGGAGGCTCGTCGGTGAAGTCGCGCGGGTCATGATCCACGGCATGGATCGAAGAGGCGTTCAGGGTGCCCTCGAGCGGATAGATGATCGCTTCGTAGGTCTCTTGATGGTTCAGTCCTGCGTAACGGTCGTCATATGTCAACGCCACGGTCGCTGCAGCAGCGGCTGCGAGCCGGGTCGAGCCCCGGCGGGCGCCGACCTCAGAGAGCCAAGTCGCATCCAGCGAGACATGGCGTGCGCGCACTCCGACCGGTGGTTGCGGGCTCACCCGGCTGGTGTCGTCGGAGTCCAGAGCGGGAGCAATCGGTTCCGGCAGAGCGACTTCGCCGGTGAGCGTCTTCACCTGTTCCCTCGTCAGCGGTCCTGCCAGATACGACATTGCCCACCGTGTGGAAAAAACCACCGGGTTCGACGAGCGGGTGGAGTGCAGAACGAACTTTCGCTTGCCAAGTCCTGAGATCAGGTTGTCGAAGAGCGCGGGATCGACCTCACCCGAGGCCAAGGCGAGTCCCTCGAGGATGCGGGCCTTGTCCCGTTCGGTCTGGAGCCGCCCGACCATCCAGGTCCCGGCGTTGGACATGGCCTTGTAGTCGAGATCGACCGGGTTCTGGGTGGACAGGACCATTCCGACTCCGTGGGCCCGCGCTTGTTTGAGGATCGTCAGGATCGGTTTTTTCGAGGGCGGTTCGGCGCTGGGCGGGGCAAAGCCGAAGACTTCGTCCATGTAGATCATGGCCCGGAGGTCGGTTGTGCCTGTCTGCCCCCGCATCCAGGTCACCATCTTCGAGAGAATCAACGTCACCACGAATAGGCGCTCGGCATCCGAGAGGTGAGCCATGTAGATGATGGATGCCTGGGGCCGGCCGTCCCGATACAGCAGCGATTCGATGTCAAGTGGCTGCCCAGCCAGCCACGACGCAAATGATGGTGATGCCATCAGACCGTTGAGCCGCATGGCAAGTTCGGTCCGCTCCTTGGCCGGGAAGAAGCTGTCGAGTTCGAAGACACCCAGTTTCCGGAAGGGGGGCTTCTGAACCCGGCCGATCAACCCTGCGAGGTCGAGATCCTGTCCCGTCTTCCATGCGTCTTCGATAATCGTCGCCAACAATATGTGTTGCGGGCTGGACACGGGATCGGCGTCGACTCCGGCCAGGGCGAGCAGTGAAGACACGAATCCTTCGATCTCGTCCCGATATGTCTCGGAGTCAGAGTCGAAGTCTCCTTTTGGGGCCGCCAGCGATCCGACCACGTTGAGGGGCACTCCCGCAGACGATCCCGGCGTGTAGATCGTCATGTCGACACGTTCACCGAGGCGACGCATCCGCTCCGGCCCGATATCCCACGAAGCGAGTCCATCTCGCCAGGCTGATGCGGTCGACGCGGCCAGCTGGTCGGGCGTGACCCCCTGGCGCGCCGCGGAGGATTCGTCGATCCAGGGTCGGAACTCTGCGGCATCGAATTCCGGAAAGTTCAGCAGCAGGTTCCCCATGTCACCTTTGGGATCGAGAACCAGACACGGGATCCCACCGAGGAGGCACTCCTCGAGAAGTCCGACCCCGAGGCCGGTCTTCCCCGAGCCGGTCATACCAACGATGACACCGTGGGTCGTGAAATCGACCGACCGGTACGTCAGCGGATCGCCGGTGCGTTCGCCGGTCACGGCGTCGAGCACTCCACCCAGATACAGCGTTCCTGATTCGGTTTCCATCGGACCTCCTCAGCTGGATCGTAGGCCGATATTTGCAGGTAAAATCGCCCGCTCTTGTTAGCCGCCATCCCCGCCGCAATTCTGATCTTCTTCATGCGCGTGACCGATGTCACGCTGGGAACGCTTCGTATCGTGTTTCTCGTACGAGGCAACCGCTGGTATGCGGGCCTTCTTGGTTTCTTCGAGTCTCTGATCTGGGTGCTGGCGGCGCGGCAGGTGCTCACCGATCTCGATAACCCCGCCAAGATCCTCGGTTTCGCGGCCGGATTCGGGGCGGGGACTCTCCTGGGGGCCACGATCGAGAGGTGGCTGGCGCTTGGATCCAAGTTGGTGCGAGTGGTCTCCCCATACGACGCGCCTGCCGGATACGCAGCGCTGCGCGATGCCGGCTTTCAGGTCACGGTCCTGAACGGCGAGGGGCGTGATGGCGACGTCCGGATAGCCTTTTCGGTCGTCCCGCGAAGGCGAACCGGAGAAGTGCTGTCGATAGTTCGCAAGCACAATCCGGAGGCGTTCGTCACGCTCGAAGATGCCACGCTTCCAAACATGAAAGCTCTTCGGACTGCGGCGTCGGTCAGGAAGTAGCGTCGGCAACGTAGCGCGCCGACGCGAAACGTCCGCCGGAAACCGTCACCACCCAGGTCGACCCCTTCTTGCAGTCGATGGCCCCATCGATCGTCAAGCCCTCGGCGACCATCGCTTCGATCATCCATGGGATGGCGTCGCCATGTGAGCACACCACGGCGCTCAGGCCCCTGAGACGGTTGAGCATCGTGGTTGTCTCCGTCGATCCCTCTGCCAGGTACGGATGGATCCGGACCTCCAGACCGGTGGACCTTGCCAGTGGCTCGAGGGTCTGAACGCATCGCAGATAAGGACTCGACAGCAGGACGTCGAGAGGTTCCCTCCGGATCCAATCGGCGATCTGATTGGCCTGGGCTACCCCTTTCTTGGTGAGCGGGCGCAAGCGGTCGTCGCCGACCCATGTCGAACGGCTTCCCGCCGACCCGTGGCGAACCAGATAGAGGGTGCCGGATTGGAAATGCGAGTCGAGGTCGAGGTCCGAGACCAGGGCCCGGTCATGTTCGTAAGAGAGAGCCGCGGCCGCTTTGTCGACGGGCACCCAGGCAACTTCGTCAACCTCCGAGTTGGGTTGGAACGGTGTCGCGTTCACGGATCTCATCGCGAAATAGGTGACGATCTTGTCGCTGCCCCGGGGAGTCGTGTACCCGACCTCGCCCAGATCGGCAACCACTATCGGAGCCATCCCGGTCTCCTCGGAAACCTCGCGCGCTGCTGCTTGTTCCGGTGTTTCGCCAGGGTCGTCCTTGCCCTTTGGTAGAGACCAGTCGTCGTATCGGGGTCTGTGGATCAGCAGAATCTCGGCGCCGTTGGCGCCGCCTCGGAAGACAACTCCACCAGATGCTCGGATGGTCACCGGGTCAAATCTAGAGCGCCCATTCGCTCCGCGAACAAAGCCGGAAGTGGTGCGGTTTCCATCTCGGTGAGGTCGATGGACACCGACCCGCATGCATCGCAAACACGTCTGACGATGCCGCCTCCCACGGGTTGTGCCGAGCCGTAACGGTGGTGTTCTTGGCGGCACAGGATTCGCGCCTTGCGACGGCGCCGGCTGCCCGACTCTTCAACTACGCGATCAGAAGTCTCTTGCACGCCCGAAAGCCTATTACCGGCTGGGCGGTGTCCCTGGCATTACCGCGAAGGCCGCAGCCTCCTCGACCGTGTCCACAAAGGTCACAAATCGGTCGTCAGCGCCGAACTCCTCGGAGAGCATCGCCGCCAACCTGCGCCACCCGGAACCGACGGCAATGAGGGGCAGCGGGTGCGAATCGCTGAATGGAGCGACAAAAGAACGGTTCCAGGCGACGAGAAACTCAGCGAGCGTGCCGAGGCTCCCCGGCAAGGTGATGGCGACGTCG
>JBFJTO010000154.1:0-4386 GCA_041625295.1 Acidimicrobiia bacterium
GAGTGCCCGGCTTGTCCACCGCCAGCGCCGACACGAGTGCATCGGCGAACTCGGCGGGACTCTTCCTGGGGTCGGGAGTCCTGGGTTTGGCGGGATGGACGATCTTGATCTCCGAGTCGCCGTCGGACTCCGCCCTCTGCGGTTGCGTCACCCTGGGCTGGGGCGTGGATGCTTCTGTTCTCTTGGCCTGCTCAGGTTGATCCACTGGATCACCGGCCTTGCGAAGCACTCTCACCGTTTCACCCGGGGACCACCTGGGAGAGTTCTTTTCGGTCGCCGACCCCGCCGTGGGCTGCGACAAGCCGAGTTTCTCGCGGCGCTCGTCCATCTCCCCTTCCATCCCCGCCAGGGCAGCCCGCACCGAGTCGATCTCACCCTTCAACTCGTCGCGGCGCTGCTCGAGAGCCCGGGTCCGCTCCTGCGACGCTTCGGCCTGGCGATGAGCTGAATCGATGATCTCGTCGTGTTCGCTTTGAGCGGACACCACCAACCGTTCGGCTTCCATGCGCGCCGATCGGATCAGGTCGTCTGCCTCCCGTCTCGCCTTCGAAATCGCCTTGTGGGACTCTCGCTCGGCCTCTCCGACCTTGCGGAGTGCATCCTTTTCGGCGTCACTGCGCAGATGTTCGATCTCTCGCTGGCACTCGGCCAGAAGGCTCTCGGCGGTGTTCCAGGCATCGCCTCTCAGGTGCTCCGCGTCGGCCTTCGCCTCTCGGCGCATCAACTCGGCCTCGGCCAGGGCCTCGGACCTCCACCGGGCTGCATCGGTGGAAGCTCGCTCGCGCATCGACTCTGATGCGCGACGGGCGGCTTCGAGCACCTCGGTCACCTCGCTGCCGAGCTTTCTGAACTCGCCCTCGAGGTCCCTGGTGGCAAACTCGCCCAGCCTCCCGACCAGGCGATCGCGCTCGGCGGTGAGTTCATCGAGCTGGCGGTTGAGCGCGGAGACCAGGGCGACAACGTCCCGGGGCCGGTAACCGCGCAGAGCAAAGGGCAGGTCGAGTGTGCCTGCTTCGGCGGCGTTGAGGTCAGACATCATGCCCAAGATACCTGCCCGGTGCCTGGAATCGTGTCTACGCAGCCGCGGCGAGAAAGGCAAGGGCGTCGTCGACCGTCTTCACCCTGACGAGTTGCATCGATCCCCGCGGTGCGGTCAGCGCCTCGTCGTAGTTGGTGTCGGGCACGAACATGACCGTTGCACCGGCAGCTTCGGCGGCAACCACTTTCTGGCGGATTCCCCCGATCGGTCCAACCGACCCGTCCGGTTGGATGGTGCCGGTCCCGGCCACGACCAGACCCGAGGTCAATTCTCCGTCCGAGAGCAGATCGATGATCGAGAGCGTGTACATGAGTCCGGCCGAGGGTCCCCCGACGTTCGAAGACTCGATATCAACGGGAAAACGGGGGTTGAGCGTCTCGACCAGAACCCCGACGATCGCCCTTGTCGGGTCATCGTCGGCGGCCGAGAGTTCTATGTCGAAGTCGAGTTTCTCGCCGGCCCGCTGGACGACGAAATCGACGTGATCCCCAGGAACGCGCCCGAGGAGAGCGTTGCGAATGTCATCGACCATGTTCACGGGAACGCCTTCAACTGAAACCACCATGTCGTCGGGCTGGAGAACTGAAGCCGCGGGTAGTCCGGGAACCACATTGGCGATCCGCACGCCGTCGGTGAGGATCGGCAAGTCAAGCCCGAGCCGGTTGAGAGCCACCGTGATCGCTGTCTCTTTGGAACGATCCATCTGCTCGAGGCCCCGCCGACGGAATTCCTCATCCGACTCGTCCGGTTGGCGGAGGTACTCGATCGGCACGAGGTCGATCGCCGGGTCGAGAGCAGCCGAAAGTGCCTCGTACGGATTGACCTCCTGCACCGACACGGTGAGCATGAGCATCTCCCCGTGCGGCACGAAGACTTTCACGCCCTCAGACACAGTTATGGCATCCCCGGCATCGGCGACTGGTCCCGGCGAGAAGGCGAAATAGGGGAGGCCAAACGACCACGCACCCACCGCCACCCCGACCACGATGAATAGACCGATCACGGCGAACATCGGCCAACGCGGAATTCTGGGCATCGGCGGGATGCTATTCGTTCACCCGGGCAAGGCTGGTCGTCCCTAAACTCCGCGCTCCAAACGACGGAGGTCCGCAAGTGTTGACGCTCGCCCCCAGGGTTCTCGCCGCCAGAGTCGCCCCCCGGACACGCACCAGCGCCGTGGTGCTGGTCCTGGCATTTGCGGGTCTTACTGCTCTTGCCGCGCAATGGCGCTTCTATCTGCCGTTCACGCCGATCCCGATCACAGGACAGACGTTCGCCGTCCTCCTATCAGGTGCCGCGCTCGGCTGGCGTCTTGGTGGCCTTTCTCAGGTCGTCTACGTGGCGGTCGGCCTGGTCGGCCTACCCGTTTTCGCGGGTGGCGGGTCGGGTCTCGACACCATCACCGGTGCCAGTGGCGGCTATCTGGTTGGCTTCGTACTGGCCGCAGCGATGGTCGGCCAACTCGCCGAACGGGGCCAGGACCGGCGCGTGGACACCGCGGCAGCTGCCTTCTTGTTGGGATCCGTCGTGATCTATCTCACCGGTGTTGTCTGGCTGATGCATGTCACCGGGTGGGAGCTCGGCGAGGCAATGGCAAAAGGAGTCGCCCCGTTCGTAGTCGGCGATCTCGCGAAGGCGAGCTTTGCCGCTCTAGCCCTTCCAGCAGTGTGGAGGCTTGTCGGCGAGGGCCACTGATCAGCCCTCTTCGAAAACCTCGCCGAGGTAGGCCTTGATCACTTCCGGGTTGTGCTGAACTTCTTCGGGAGTCCCGGTGGCGATGGGACGGCCGAAGTCGACAACCATGATCCGGTCGGCGATGTCCATGACCAGGCCCATGTCGTGCTCGACGAGGATCATGGCGATCCCGAGCTCGTCCTGAATGTCCAGAATGAACCTGGCCATGTCCTCGGTCTCTTCGAGATTCATCCCGGCGACAGGTTCATCCAACAGCAGAAGCTCCGGTTCCATCGCCAGGGCTCGGCCCAACTCGACCCGCTTCTGGACACCGTAAGGCAGCATCCCCACCGGGTGTTTGCGCCACTGCTCGATCTCGAGGAAGTCGACGATGTCTTCGACCTTGAACCGGTTGGCCAGCTCTTCCTTCTTGGTCCCGAAAACCCATAACCCGTTGGAGAACCACGACGACCGCATCCTCACATGCCGGCCAGAGAGGATGTTCTCGATCACGGTCATGTGTGGGAACAAGGCGATGTTCTGGAAGGTGCGCGCGATCCCCAACTCGGCGGTCTTGTTGGGTTTGAGACCCATGATCGAGGCGCCCTTCCAGAAGATCTCGCCCTCCTGGGGCCGGTAGACCTGGTTGATCGTGTTGAAGATCGATGTCTTTCCGGCACCGTTGGGTCCGATGATCGAGAACAGTTCCCCTTCATCGACGTGGAAAGACACGCCGTCGATGGCTCGCACACCCTTGAAGGAGAGCCGAATATCGCGAACCTCCAAAAGCCGGCTCATGACAGCCACCGCTTCCGCCGCTTGTAATGCTTGACGTCACGGAAGGATTTCTTTCCCCCCTCGCCGTGCAGCCCGAGATAGAACTCCTGAACATCCTCGTCTTTGAGGAGCTTGGCCGGGTCGCCATCCATGACCATCTTCCCGGTCTCCATGATGTACCCGTGGTTGGCGATGGACAGCGCCATGGTCGCGTTTTGCTCGATCAAGAGAACTGACGTCCCCTGATTGTTGATCTCCACGATTATGTCGCGGATCTGTTGCACGAGTTTGGGCGCCAGACCCAGCGATGGTTCGTCGAGGATCAGGAGTTTGGGAGACTGCATCAGCGCGCGCCCGATGGCGAGCATCTGCTGCTCGCCGCCCGACATATAACCGGCAACCGACTTACGCCTCTCCTTGAGCAGCGGGAACAGCTCCATGACCCTGTCGTATGCCTTGGAGACTTCCGCCTTGTTGCGGTTGATGTAGGCGCCAGCCTCGAGGTTTTCGTCCACGGTCAGCTCAACGAAGACCCGCCGGCCCTCCATGACCTGGCTGACCCCGAGTTTGACGATCGCGCTCGGGTCCTTGTCGGTTATGTCGGCTCCATCGAGATGGATGTGGCCCTTGGTGATGTCGCCCTCGTGTACATCCAGCAGACCGGTGATCGCCCTCATGGTTGTGGTTTTACCGGCTCCGTTGGCCCCGAGCAGGGCGACTATCTGGCCATCACCAACCTCGAGTGAGATACCCCGCAACACCAGGATCACGTCGTTGTACACGACCTCCAGGTTGGCGACTTCCAGCATGTTCCTCTCTTCGACCGCTCAAGGGTGTGCCCCCGGAGGGGCACACCGTTCAGCGTTCGAGAGGGTGAGCGGCCCCGGCCGCTCACC
>JBFJTO010000155.1:0-4367 GCA_041625295.1 Acidimicrobiia bacterium
GAACAACGGATGGGCGATCTCGATGCCGACCACGAGCCAGACCGCTTCCGAGAGCATCGCCCAAAAGGCAGTCGCCTATGGAATCCAGGGGGTCCAGGTCGACGGGAATGATCTGTTTGCCGTATTCGAGGCCACCCGGGATGCCCTGACCCGGGCTCGGCGGGGCGAGGGCCCCACACTGATCGAGGCCGTCACCTACCGGATCGGCCCCCACACGACTGCTGACGATCCCGGCCGATATCGGGATGAATCGATGGCGGAGGAGTGGCGGAGACGCGATCCCCTGGAGAGAGTCCGGTTGTTCCTGTCGGAGCGTGGCAAGTGGTCGGATGAAGATCAGGCCGCGGCCGAGGCAGATGCGGCGCAGGCCGTCGAAGAGGCTGTTGCGTTTGCCGAGGCACTTCCCGATCCCAGTGCGGAGGAGATGTTTGGAGGGATGTACGCGGTCATTCCCACCCATCTCGCCGAACAGAGAGCCGCATTCGAGATCCTGCGGGCTGCAGAGGGTTCATGATGGCGATCCTCAACCTTGCCATGGCAATCAACGCGGCGCTCAAGGACGCGATGGCGGCCGACCCGAGCGTGATCGTGATGGGAGAGGACGTCGGGCGGACGGGCGGAGTGTTCAGGGTCACCGATGGTCTGCAAGAGCAATTCGGCGACCAAAGGATCATCGACACGCCGGTTTCGGAGTCCGGGATCGCCGGAGTCGGCTTCGGGATGGCAGTGGGCGGGATGCGGCCGGTGCTCGAGATGCAGTTCATGGGTTTCTCGTATCCGGCGTTCGATCAGGTGATCAGCCACATCGGACGGATCCGCAACCGATCCAGGCACAGATTCTCTGCTCCGCTGGTGATCCGGATCCCGTTCGGGGGAGGAATCGGGGCCGCCGAGCACCATTCCGAATCGGCTGAGGCCATTTACATGCACACTCCCGGCTTGAAAGTCGTGGTGCCGTCGCGGCCCTCGGACGCATACGGGTTGCTTCGTGCCGCCATCGACGATCCCGACCCCGTCGTCTTCCTCGAGCCGATCCGTCTCTACAGGGCCGTCAAGGAGGAAGTGACAGGTGAGGCGACCCCCATCGGCCGGGCACGGGTCGAACGATCGGGCTCCGACGTGACCGTGATCTCCTACGGAGCCATGATGCGCGAGACGCGCCGTGCCGCCCAGGATCTCGAAGAGCGGGACATCTCGGTGGAGGTGATTGATCTGCGCTCACTGGTCCCCATGGATGTGGCGACGCTGGTCGACTCTGTCCGCAGGACGGGTCGGGCTGTAATTGTGCACGAAGCACCGCTCACCGGCGGAGTTGGGGCTGAGATTGCCGCGGTTCTCCAGGAGCGGGCTCTCTATTCGCTCCTGGCCCCTGTGCGCAGAGTGAGTGGGTGGGATACGGTATTCCCTCTCAAGAGGGGAGAAGCCCTCTACCTTCCCAGCGTGTCGAGAATCGTCGCAGCGGTCGAGTCGACGCTGGATCTCTAGGAGGATCTTTGGCCAAAGTATTCAAGTTGCCCGATATCGGCGAAGGCCTCACCGAAGCGGAAGTGGTTCGCTGGCTGGTCGAGGTCGGGGATGTGGTGGTCATGGACCAGCCCATCGTCGAGGTCGAGACCGACAAGGCGGTTGTGGAGATACCGAGCCCGTTCGCGGGGACCGTTCTCTTCCATGGAGCCGGCACCGGCGAGACGCTGGCGGTGGGCGGGATATTGGCCGTCGTGGGAGAGAGCGGCGAGGTTTGGCCCGAAGCCGGGACGGTCACGGGCGGGGAATCCGCGGCGGTCCAGCCAATCGTGGGAACTTTGATCGAAGAGGTCGACGATCTCACCAAGCCGTCGGCCCCGGTGAAGTCCGTTCACGCTCTCCCGCTGGTCCGCAAGCTCGCCCGCGAATCGGGTGTCGATCTCGGGTCGGTGCAGGGCACCGGACCGGGAGGCAGGATCGAGCGTGAAGATGTGGTCGCAGCGACAGCCAAGACGAAACCCTCCACGGGAACCAAGAAGCAGACTTCCGCCGGAGTGGCACCGGACCGGCCTGGTGGGGACAAGTCGGTCGTTGGGGAAAGGCGGAAGCTGTCTCGGTTGCGGCGGACGATTGCCGACAACATGGTCCGGTCATGGACCGAGATTCCTCACGTGACCACTTTCGACACCTTCGACGCCACACGACTTCTCGCAGCCAAACGAGCTCTCGAGCAGCGCCACTCAGTGACGGTGTCCATCGACGCCCTGCTGGTGAGAGCCGTCCTCGGGGTACTCGAGGCATATCCGGAGTTCAACGCATCGATCGATGGGGAAGATCTGGTCCTTCACAAGAGGCAGGACATCGGAGTCGCAGTGGACACACCAGAGGGTTTGATGGTCGCTGTGGTTCGCGACGCTCCCCGATTCGGGGTCCTCGCGTTGTCATCTGAGATCAGTCGGCTTGCTGATGGTGCCAAGGCTCGCACGCTGGTTCCCGAAGAACTCTCCGGCCAGACTTTCACGGTCTCGAACATAGGCGCCGTCGGTGGCGGCTCGGGAACGCCGATCATTCCCCATGGCACCGCAGCCATCGTGTCGCTTGGTCGATCCCGGGAGCAACCGGTCGCCCGTGATGGGAAGGTGGTCATCGCTCCTGTCGCTCCGGTGTCGATCTCCTACGACCACAGGATCATCGACGGGGCACTGGGGCGAAGGTTTGCGGCGATGCTGCTCGAGAACCTAAGCGAACCTGCCCTGTTCCTCGCCAGCTGACTACTGGTGCTCCCTGAGAATGGCCGACATCCTTCGGCGAAGAACGGGCGGAGCGCTCCGTAATCCGAGATCGATTGCGAACTCGGCATCTTTTTCGACTCTCAGGATCAGTTCCTCGCCCTCGACCCGCATGTGGAAGCCGTCTTCCTCGGCGATGACGATGACCTCGGAGAGATCCCAATCACCGATCTCGCTCGGGCCGGCAGCTACTCGAATACGCGAATCGGACAGATCAACCGTGACCCCGAGGCTGGGGCCGATGTCGCCGGGCACTCTGAGTTTGCCTTCGTACTCGCCCATGTCACTCCTCTGTCCTCTTCAGACTATCGGTTCCAGGCGGCGTGAAAAGGAATCTTTGCCATGTGGACGTGACTCATCGTGCCGCTTGATGTCCGGCGTGCGGTCCACGACGGTGCGCCGACGCCCCGGGGTTGCATCTAGCGGGTAGCCTGCCGGGGCCGACGATATCGAGCGTCTGACAGGAGATGAGGATGGCCAACATCGTCCATGTGGTGGGAACGGGGACCATCGGGGAGCCGCTGATCGGCCTGTTGGCCGACAACCGGGCCTCGTTTGGCATCGACGAAGTCACGTTTCACAAACGTACCCCACTGTTGACCGAGCGCGGCAAGGTCAATGACCTGGTGCGGCGGGGTGCCGTTCTGGTCGTCGATGATGATCGCAGGTCCACTTTCGAGGAGTTGGGCCACACTCCGGTGTATTCGAGTCGGGATGCTATCGAGCGCGCCACGGTCGTCATCGACTGCACTCCGGTCGGCAACGACATGAAGGCCGAGTATTACGACAACGCCCTGGGGCCCAAGGGTTTCATGGCGCAGGGATCCGAGTTCGGTTTCGGAAAAATGTACGCCCGCGGAATCAACGACGAGGCACTTGTGCGCAACGAGGACCGATTCCTCCACATCGTCAGTTGCAACACCCACAACATCGCAGTTCTGGTCAAGACTCTGGCCATGGGTCCCGACGGTACGAATCACCTCGTCGACGGGACGTTCCTGTGCATTCGCCGGTCCAACGACATCTCCCAGGACGGAGGATTCGTGCCCAGTCCCACTGTGGAACGGCATCGAGAAGCCCGATTCGGGACCCACCATGCGCGCGATGCCCACGGCCTGTTTGCCACTCTCGGGTATGACATCAACGTCTTCTCATCGGCGCTCAAGATGAACTCGCAATACATGCACGCCATCCACTTCTCGGTCACTCTCGATCACACATTGACGGTGGATGAGGCGAAGGAACGACTGATGAGCAACCCGCGGGTTGCCGTCACCTACAAGAACTCCTCCAACAAGGTCTTCTCGTTTGGCCGCGATCACGGGTATTTCGGGAGGATTCTCTCGCAGACCGTGGTGGCGATTGACACGTTGACCGTTCGCAACGGCAACGAGGTCGTGGGATTCTGCTTCACCCCCCAGGACGGCAACCCCCTCCTGTCCACGGTTGGCGCGATGCTCTGGTACCTCGACCCCGAGATGGTGGACTCTCGCATGGACGTCCTCCGGCCCTACCTGTTCAACGAGGTCTGATGGACGGAAAACTGCAGAGGCAGGCCCTGACCGCGGCAGAACACGCCATCGAGGCGTTGGGGCGCGGCGATGCATCCGGGGC
>JBFJTO010000156.1:0-4341 GCA_041625295.1 Acidimicrobiia bacterium
ACACGCCAGGCGATCGGCGTCTCCGATCCTGCGATGGCCGAGCCCATGATCCGTGTGCTCCAGACACTCGGCTCCGAGTATGCGTTCGTGTATTACGGGGAGGACGGACTCGACGAGGTGACCACCTCCGGACCCACATTCATCTTTCGCTTGCGGGACGGAGAAGTCACCCACGCAGAGTTCACACCGGAGGACTTTGGTGTGGGAAGGTCCGACCCTGGAGAGTTCATTGGCGGAGACGCGGCTGTCAATGCGGCGATTCTTCGGGGGGTACTCGCTGGGGAACCTGGCCCGAAACGAGATGTTGCCGTAGTGAATGCCGCACCTGCACTCGTCGCGGCCGGCTTGGCCCGCGGCTTCGAAGAGGCGGTCGGACTCGCATTCCATGCGATCGACACCGGTGCGGCCGCGCGGGTTCTCGACTCCTTGATCCAGCGCAGCAAGGCGTTCAAGTCCTGAGGCGCCTGTCTTGATCGTCCAATTGTGCATCGTCTTCGATAACACGCGAGGTCGCCTAGCGTATTGGTGAGATGAAGGCTCGGCTCACAGTTCTGGTCGCCTTCGCCGTGCTGGCGGTGGCGTGCGGTAGCGCCGAACCCGCGCCCACGGCGACGTCGGCGGCATCCGCTCCGACCACGACTCTGGCTGGCGGATCGACTTCACAACCCGACGCCCCGACGCCCCCGACATCGACACCCGGGGTGACGGTGGCTCCCACTTCTCCCAACACGACCATCGCCCCGGCTCCCGATGCCGTGATTGCCCCCGAATTCACGCTCGCACTCGGGAACGGAGGGAGTTTCACGCTGTCGGCCGAGACCCGCCCTGTCTATCTGGTCTTCTGGGCCGAGTGGTGAGCCACATGTGGACGGGAGTTGCCCGTCGTAGATGACCTATCCATCGAATACGGCGATCGGGTTGCGTTCGTGGCTCCAGCGTGGAAGGGAACGGCGGAAGCAACGGCCCAGCGCGCCGCGGAGTTGATGGGTTGGGGAAACATCCAGTGGGGACTGGATGAGGGTGAGAAGATCTTCCAGGCCTACGGGGTCCCGTATCAACCGGTTACGGTCCTGATCGGCGCCAACAAGACGATCGTCGATGTCTGGGCGGGCATTCGCCCGAAGGCAGAAGTCAAGGCTGCCCTCGACGCCATGCTCGCCGCCGGCACCTGAGCGACCGCCGCCGATATATTGCAGGTCGGTTGAATAAAGGACTCGGCCCTGCACATTCCTGATGGTTTCGTAAATGCAGCGACTTCGGCGGGCGCGGCCGTGGTGGCCGCCGGTGGATTGGGCGCAGCCATGCGGCGCGGATACGCAAGGTTGACGGATCGGCACATACCTCTCGCCGGCTTGGCGGCAGCGTTCATATTTGCGCTCCAGATGATCAATTTCCCCGTTGCAGCCGGCACCAGCGGCCACCTCCTTGGGGGTGCACTCGCAGCCATCTTGTTGGGGCCGTCCATGGGGATGACCGTCGTTGCCGTTGTGGTCTTGGTCCAGGCACTGCTATTCGCCGACGGTGGGGTGAGCGCCCTCGGACTCAACGTGTTCAACATGGCGATCGTCACAGCGTTATCCGGATGGTGGGCTTTCCGGATGATGATGGCTGTCGTGCCCAAGCGACGCTCCGGTCTGGTTGTGGCCACGATGGTCGCTTCCTGGGTGTCGGTTGTGGCTTCGGCAGTCGCCTTTGTAGGCGAGTACGCCATTGGTGGCCAGGGCGGCGTGGACCCCGGCGTGGTGTTCGCCGCGATGGTGGGTGTGCATGGGCTGATTGGAATCGGTGAGGGCATCATCACGGCCACAGTTGTGGCGTCGGTGCTTGCGGTCAGGCCCGATCTCGTCACTGCGGCGACCCGGACCAACCTGGCTGTCGTAGACGTCAAGGCACCGTCGGGTCGCTCCATGGCTGCGTTCGCAGCAATCGGTTTGGCGGCGGCGGCGGCTTTGGTGATCTTCGTGGCACCGATTGCAAGCAAGAGTCCGGATGGCTTGGCCACGGTTGCCGCGGAGACAGGGTTCGCTGCCAGCGCCGAGAGTCCGGTCTGGCGTGGTCCGTTTGCCGGATACGGCGTTGCTGGCGTTGCCCCAAGCGGAGCGTCCACGGCCGTGTCCGGTTTGGTCGGGATCGTCGCCACATACGCGGTTGGGATGATCGGCATGGGAGCGGTCCGAAGGCGGAGGTCCTCTTCTGAGCGGTAAACACACACATGCGCTCGGATTCCATGGCCACAGTCCCATCCACAGGCTGGCCCCGGAGACCAAGGTCGCTGCCCACCTCGCCTTTGTGCTCGCCGTCGTTCTCACACCTCGAAGCCAGATGTGGGCATTTGCGATCCACGGACTGCTGCTTCTCGGTGTGCTCAGCCTCTCGGAGATCCCGCTGGCGTTCTTCTTCCGGAGACTCGGTCTCGAGATTCCATTCGTCCTGTTCGCCGTTTTTCTGCCTTTCGTGGGGAGTGGCCCGTTCATACGCGTGGGCGAACTCGTCCTTTCTCAGGAAGGTCTGTGGGGAGCCTGGAACATCGTTGCCAAAGCAACACTCGGTGTGGGGGCGTCGGTGATCCTCGTGGCCACCACCGAAGTGCCCCATCTGCTGCGTGGGCTCGATCGTCTCCATGTCCCCCGACCGATCACGGCCATTGCAGGGTTCATGGTCAGGTACCTCGACGTCACAGCAGGAGAGTGGGGGAGGATGCGCACTGCCATGGCGGCCCGGGGTTACGCGCCTCGGTGGATCGGCCAGGTGCGATCGCTGGGAAACGCCGGCGGGGCGCTGTTCGTGCGCTCCTACGAACGAGGGGAGAGGGTGTTCTCTGCGATGCTCGCCCGCGGATTCGACGGGCGCATGCCCGATACGGACGGAACCCGGGCCCGTTCTGGCGAATGGTTGACTGCCCTCTCGGTTCCCCTCGCCGCCTGGTTCATCACGATGGTCGCGGTGTTCTCGTGAAAGCTCTCGATGTGCGCGGCCTCACCTTCCGATATCCGGGCGGTCCACCCGTCCTATCAGGCCTGAGTTTCGCCGTCGATGAGGGCGAGCGGGTCGCAGTGTTGGGTCCCAACGGAGCCGGGAAGACGACGCTGATGCTTCATTTGATCGGGATTCTCGAGCCACTATCCGGCGACATCGAGGTTGGCGGTATGGCATTGGGGCCTGCGACGGTTCGGGAGGTCCGGCGGCGCATCGGTTTCGTGTTTCAGGATCCCGATGATCAACTGTTCATGCCAACCGTTGCAGAAGATGTGGCGTTTGGCCCAGCGAACTACGGCGTCTCGGGAAGCGAGCTGAAACAGCGAGTCGATCGGGCTTTGGCCGCAGTAGGGGCCGAGCAGCTGGCCTCGGCGACCCCTCACCACCTTTCGGGCGGCGAACGACGTCGAGTGTCGCTGGCGACGGTTCTTGCGATGCAACCCGAGATCCTCGTGCTCGACGAGCCATCATCGAATCTGGATCCGGCCGGGCGTAGAGAACTCGCCGACGTTCTCATCGGGCTGACCCAGACGATGGTCATCGTCACCCACGACCTTCCGTTCGCGTTGGAGACCTGTCCACGCGCGGTCGTGATGAATCGGGGTTCGGTAGTTGCCGATGGACCGACCCGCGAGCTGCTCTCCGATCGCGATCTGATGTCGGCGAATCGTCTGGAGCTGCCTTTTGGGTTCGGCCCGTCGGGAATCGCTTAAGCTCGGGCGCCGTCCGTCGGGAGACCCGTGCGAGCATTCGAGTGGATCCAGGTTGCAGCAGTGGGCATCGCCGTGTTCTTTCCCGTTGCGACCGGTTTTCGGCTCAAACGGGGACGGGTGGCCATCGGGTTGGCGGTGGCGATGGCGTTCCAACTGATTTTCGAGGGCTACCGATGGCAACTCGTGCCCCTCGAAATTGCGACGGTCATGCTGGCGATCCCCGATGCCCTGCGTGAAGAGCGTCGAGTGCGGGGAGTGCTGCGATTCCGCCGGGGAGCACTGGGCCCATTGACTCTCGCCGCGGTGATGGTGTTGCCGGTGACCATGCCGATTCCGAAGATCCCGTCGCCAAGCGGGCCATTTGCGGTCGGAACTCGCTCATTTCAACTGGTGGACGCAGGTCGCGACGAGACCTACGGCGGTGTTCCCGAAGGGACGCCCAGGCGGATAATGGCCCAGGTCTGGTATCCGGCACAGAAGCCTGCAGCGGGAAAACCGGCGGTATGGAACCCGGATGTCGATGTTGTGGGTCCCGCGCTGTCGCGAGAGTTTGGATATCCCTGGTTCTTCCTGGATCACACCACGAGTGTGTTGTCACACAGCTATGCCAACGCGGTTCCCCTCTCCGGGACATTTCCTGTGGTCATCTACT
>JBFJTO010000157.1:0-4336 GCA_041625295.1 Acidimicrobiia bacterium
CCCCCATGTAGAAGGTCGACCACCCTTCACCCCGCCGCTCCCCGAGTCGTTCGAACAGACGCGTCGACTCCTGCAACCCGGTCAGTGCGTCCCTGAACTCTCCGAGCCGGAGCTGTAGGAGTCCGCCCAGGGCCATCAGGGCTCGGGCCCGCGCCTTTGGGTGCGCCCCTGGACCGGCGGACTCGAGCATGCGTTTCGACCAGTTCGCACCTTCCGCAAGAAATGACGTAGAGCGAAAGGCAGACGTCCCCGAATGGTCGGCACCGTGCATCCACCAAAAGCTCGCCAGCGGAGACACCAGGGCCAGCCCGCGCTCGGGATCGTGAGTTATCGACCACGCCAGCGTCTCCCTCAGGTTGTCGACTTCCAGAACCAGGCGATCGATCCAGGCTTGCTGGTTCCTCCCCTGCAGCTCCGGACTTGCCGCCCTCGCCAACGTCACCGCCCACTCCAACATCGCCGAATGGGCATCATCGCCAGACTCCTCGAGCCGCATCCGGGCATGGCTTCGGATCGTCTCCAGCATGCGATAGCGGGTTGCCCCGTGGGAACGGTCGACGAACAGAAGGGAGTGCGAGACGAGTTGGTCGAGAAGAGCGATGACATCGCCGGTATCTATTCGCTGCGAAGATCCCACACTCTCGGCAGCTTCCAGATTGAACGAACCTCCAAACACAGAGAGCCGGCGGTAGAGCTCGCGTGTTTGCTCGTCGAGCAGGCCGTATGACCACTCCACGGTTGCGGCCAAAGTCCGGTGGTGCGGAAGCGCGGTCACGTCGCTACCTGCCAGCAGCTTGAGGCGATCATCGAGTCTGCGTTCGAGGTCGTCGAGCGAAAGGGACCGGAGACGCGCCGAGGCCAGTTCGATGGCGAGCGGAAGGCCATCGAGCCGTCGACAGATTCGTGTCACGGCTTCGATTCCTTTTCCTCCGAAATCGAACCCGGAAGGCGATCGCTCGATGAACAGACGCACCGCGTCGGAACCAATGGACACGCCTGCCGCCATGGGGGGAAGCGTCCAAACGCTCTCACCGGCGAGGTTGAGGGGCACGCGGCTGGTGGCAAGGATGTGCACGCCCACGGCGGACTCGAGCACCCGCCGAGTGATGGACGCAACCCGGGCCACGACCTGTTCACAGTTGTCGAGAATCAACAACACCGACCGCCGACCGAGTTGCGATAGCAACGCATCGAGCGGTTCAGTGGACATGGGGGTGGACAGCAACAACTGTCCGAGAATCTCGAGTATCACCAGATCCGGGTCGCTTACCGCACCGAGTTCCACGAGCCAGACTCCGTCGGAGAAGTCGCCCAACTTCCCGGCGCCCACCTCAACCGCGAGCCGGGTCTTTCCGACACCCCCGGGTCCTACAACGGTCACGAGGCGGTTGTCGGCCACGAGCTTGGAAACGAGAGACACTTCGTCGTGTCTGCCAACAAAAGATGACAGCGACGATGGCAGGTTGTTGGGCTGAGCATCCAGCGATCGCAGCGGAGGAAAGTGCTCGCCAAGACCAGTGGCAACGACCTGAAAGATGTGTTCTCCTCCTTCGATGTCTTTGAGGCGGTGAACCCCCATGTCCAAGAAAGTTACGGCCGTTGCATCCCCGAGGAGCCCGCGGGCGACGCCCGACACCAGAACCTGTCCACCGTGACCCGTGGACAGGAGCCGGGCAGCCCGATTGAGCGTGGGACCGAAGTAGTCGCCGTCCCTCTCGTCGGCATCTCCGACGTGAATCGCCATCCGGACTTTCAGTCCGTCGGTCGACCATGATGCTTCCGACAGTCCCCGCTGCGCCTCCAAGACCGTTTCCAGCGCCGACGCCGGGCTCGAGAAAGCCGCAGAGAACGAATCGCCTGCAGTCGAGAAGACATAACCGCCGTTGTGTGCGATTGCCGCCCGCATGATGCCGTCATGCGTCTCGAGATCGCTCGCCATCCTGGCCCGATCCGCCTGCCACTTCTTGGTGCTGCCCTCGACGTCCGTGAACAGAAAAGAGATCGTGCCCGAGGGGATATTCGTCATGACAAGGATCGACCGTTCTCGTCGTGAGGCATGGTCGAGGGATCGATCGCACAATCGGCGACAGTGCCACTCGCCATCGTTTCCTCCTCACCGTGACCCTACCAACCCGGTTTTCCTCGCGCTCTTGCTTCACCGGCGTAGGAAGGCCTTGTACTCCCGCCCCGTTACCCTCAAGAGGTGCCCGGCCTTCGTGTAGCAATCAATCCTGTCACCGAGACCGAAATCCGCTGTGCCTACGCTCTGGCCGGCCATCCAGGTGTCGGAGACATCGGCCTCGTGGGCAAGGTGCCGCCCGCGTCGTGGCAGGACCGGATCCGCATGGTCGACGACGGCGCCGGGTTCGATGTGGTCGTCTCAGGCCGCCACAACGGGAGTCGCTCGGTTCTCGCCGGTGAGCCCGACCACACGACAAATGCCACCTTCGGCGCATCCCTGGCTGGCCTCGCCAGGACACTCCTCACCCGGGTGACCGATGGCGTCGCCGTGGTTGCGTTACCGGGAACCCCGGCCCGGGAAGGTCGGATGGTCCGTCTGCCGGTGCCGGTCGGAGACATCAGGATCTCGAGCGACCACCTCGGAGTTCCCATGGGTTGGTGCGCCCCTCCGTGGGCGGCCGCAGCCGCGGTCTCCATCACCCAAACGGTCGCCGTGGTCGACGAACATCGTTTTCTCTCAGCAGCGGTCTTGGCGGCGGCCGTGATCCTTGGGGGCGGCGGCGCCGTTTGGAACCAACCCTCGGAGTTCCTGGCGGCTTGTGAAGAGTTCGGACTCGTGGTAGCCCAGGCGGATCAGCCCGGGTAGATGGGCGTTTCTTCGGTCGCAGCGTCGAGCGGTGTCGAAGGAGCCCGGACGACCGGTGGAACGATCGTCGGTGCAGCCACGAGCGACTCCTCCAGCACAACGATCTCTACCCCTCCCACGACATCGGCGATCAGGTTGTACATGACCGCCGCAAGCGTCGTGAGCCCGGTGCTGAGGACAGCGAAGACGACCGAGGAGAACACCGCCAGGCGCAGGAAGCTCTCAGCATTTCCAAACGGATCCGAACCCTGCTCCAGCAGGGTGATCTCGACCAGAACCGAGGTGATCCGGTCGGGTATTCCGGATGCCTCGAGCACCGACCAGAACATGACCAGCCCGAGGGTCATGGCCACGGCGAACACAGCCCAGAACACCGCCGACACCTTGAACACCGTCCAGGCGTCAACTCTGCGGATGATGCGGCGAACCCGCCGAACTTGCGCCACTCGAACTCCTATGGCGATCGGAAAAAGCGATACTACCGGCCCGGACCCGGCTGGCTCACTCGTCGTCCTGTTGGACGATGCCGAAGGCGCTCAACTCGCCGCTGCCGACATCCATGAGTTTCACACCGGTGGCATCACGCTGTTGTTTGGAGATCTTCGAAGCTGGCGTGCGCATGCCGACTCCCGCCGACGACACCAGGAACACTTCCCGGTCCTTGGTGACCGCTCTGGCGCCTACCAGCGTTCCCCGAACCCTGGTGAGCTTTATGGACTTGACTCCGATGCCGCCCCTCCCCTGCCTGGGGAACTGCTCCATCGCGGTGCGTTTGCCGTACCCGCCGCTGGTGACCAGCAGAACCTCGTCGCCTTCGGTGTCAGATGCTGCTCCCACCACCTTGTCGCCTTCTCGAAGGCGAATTCCTCGCACGCCCTGCGTGGCCCTGCCCATGGGTCGGAGATCCTTTTCGGAGAAGCGGATCCCCTGGCCACGGCTCGTGAAGATGAGCATGTCGTTTTCGCCGTTTGTGGTTCGCACCGCCACCAACTCGTCGGCCTCGGAGAGGTTGATGGCTATCAGGGTCTGGTTCCTGGAGTCGTACTCCTTCATCTCGGTCTTCTTCGCCTGGCCCAGTTTCGTCACCATGACCAGATACCGGCTGGTCTCGTAATTCCGGGTGTCGATGACCGCCTGGATGCGCTCCTCCGGCTCGAGTGGCAGAACCGCCTGTGCCAGCACGCCTCGAGCGGTCCGGGACTGACGGGGGATCTCGTGAGCCCTGATCCTGTGCACCCGCCCCTTGTTCGTGAAAAAGAGCAGGTAGGCGTGAGCCGTCGTATGCAGCAGGTATGACACCACATCTTCCTCGCGGAGTTCGGCCGCCTTCACGCCCCGACCGCCCCGGGCCTGGGTCCGGTAGGTGTCGGCGACAACCGACTTGACATACCCGGTCTGGGAAACCGTGACGATCAACTCGTCGTCGGCAATCAGGTCCTCGAGCGAGAGGTCACCCTCGTCGGGTATGAGCCTGCTCCGCCGGGGCTCGGCGTGCTTCTCGCGAATTTC
>JBFJTO010000158.1:0-4335 GCA_041625295.1 Acidimicrobiia bacterium
CCTGTTCCGCACCAAGGGCAGCAACTTCGAGGGCAGCCTCGACGTCGCGTACGAGGAGAGCGCGGTGGGGGCCCTCGGGATCCTCCGCTATCCGCTGGACCGGTTCAACCGGTTGGAGGCCGGGGCCGTAATACGTTCCGAAATGAACTCGACCGCATCGTCCACCGAGTAGACGGGCGTACGCGCGCTCGATCGCGAGTGCGCCTGTTGCCACAAGAGGGCGGCAACGATCAGAAGAAACGCTGCCGAAAGCAACGCGATCAGGGTCACCAGGCCGGATGGGCTCATGACTCGATCATATGCGGACGCGCCACCACCCCGGCATCGCAGGCAGGGGTGGTGGCTTCGGGCTCAGAAGGCCTGGTCGGGAAGAGACATGAGAGCGCCGTCTTCGACTTCGGCGCGCACCTTCCGGGCACGAATCTTGGGAGCGACGTGGTTGATGAAGAAGCGGGCCGAGGCCACCTTTCCTTGATAGAACGGTGCTTCGTCGATCCTGGGAAGAGCCACCTCGGCGTGCCGCAACAGCTGCCAACCAATCGCAAGCTCTGCCATGGATTCGAGCAATGCATTGGCGTGAAGCCCGGCCAGGTAGATCGCCTCGCTGGACTCTCCCATCGCGGTCATCAGGTGGCCGACCATGACTCCGAGGTGTGCCTGGACATCGTCGAGCATCGATCCGAGAATCTCGCGCTCGCCCGACAGCTCATCCCCATCGCCCGTGGCCTTGACGAACTCCGCGATCTCGGCCGCAAAGGCGGCCACCGTCTGTCCCTGATCCCTGGCAACCTTGCGGAAGAACAGGTCGAGAGCCTGGATGCCGGTGGTTCCCTCGTAGAGGGTGTCGATCTTGGCGTCTCGTATGTACTGCTCGATCGGGTAATCCTGGGTGAACCCGGAACCACCGAACACCTGCAGGGAGGTCGCCAGCAACTCGTATGCCTTCTCCGATGAATATCCCTTGACGAGCGGGAGGAGGAAGTCGGAGCGCCGTTCCCACATGTCATCTTCGGGATGCAGCACCGCTTGGTCCTGGCACCAGGCCGCATAGCTCCACAGTGCTCGCAAGCCCTCGGCGTGGGCCTTCTGCAGCATGAGCATCCTGCGGACGTCGGGATGGTTGATGATCTGGGTGGAGGCTGCCTCACGGTCCTTGAAATCTTTGAGGTCGGACCCCTGGACCCGCTCCTTGGCGTAGTCGAGAGCGTTGAGGTAGCCGGTGGACAAAGTGGAAGCCGACTTGGTCCCGATCATCATCCGGGCATGCTCTATCACCCGGAACATCTGGCGGATACCGTCGTGGACCCCGCCCACGAGATACCCGACGCACGGTCGGTCCAGACCCATCGTCATCTCGCATGTGGATGATCCCTTGATCCCCATCTTCCTCTCGACGTTGGAAGCGACGATCCCGTTGCGCTCTCCCAGGGTTCCGTCTTCATTTACGAGGAACTTGGGCACGATGAACATCGACAGGCCCTTCGTCCCGGGTCCGGCACCCTCCGGTCGCGCCAGGACGAGGTGAACGATGTTCTCGGTTGCGTCGTGCTCGCCAGAGGTGATGAAACGCTTGACACCTTCCAGGTGATATGTGTCTCCGTCGACCTGGATGGCTTTCGAGGTTCCCGCCCCGACATCAGATCCGGCGTCGGGCTCGGTTAGGACCATCGTCCCCGCCCATCCCCTGTCGACCATCAGTTTGGCGAACTCCTTCTGAGCGTCGTTTCCTTCTTCGAAGATCACCCGGGCGAACATGGTCCCGCCCGCGTACAGGGTCGCAGTGGGGTTGGCGCCCAGGAGCAACTCCTCCGTCGCCCAGAAAACGGTTGGGGGTACCTCCATTCCTCCCAGTTCGGGCGACAGACCGACGCGATCCCATCCCTGATCGCGAAGGGCGGCGAGGCTTGCTTTGAGCGAGTCGTTGAGAGTGATAGACCCGTCAATCAGTTTTAGCGGAGTCCGGTCGGTCTCGGTGAATGACTCAGCCCACTCTTCCCTGGAGAAGCGTTCGACCTCGCGGATGATGTGCCGGGCCGTGTCTGCATCCACATCGGCATACCGGCCCGTTCCCAGATATTGGTCGATGCGGTGAACGGCGAACAGGTTGAACTCGAGATCCTCGAGGTTGGATCTGTAGTGACTCATGGCATCATCCTTGCTGCTCTATTTGAGTGAACACTCTAATTCCTGGCCATGACGCAAGAAAAGGGCCGGAAGACCGTCTCGACGCGTCCGTCCCACCGTCGGCCCTTTTGTGCCGACTACGGTGCACGGTGTGAGAAATCGGGCCGGCCTGGAAACCCGCGACAGGATCCTCGACGCTGCCAAGAGTGTCCTGGCAGCTCGAGGGTTGGACGGCCTCACCGTCAAGGCAATCTGCGATCTTGCCGAGATCCGGGCAGGATCCTTCTACAACCTGTTTCGGTCCAAGGAGCAGGTTGTTCTCACAGTCGTTCGTGAGGCCATCAACGCCGTCGATCCCGATCTGTACGGCTCCGGCGATTCCAGTCTCTCCGATCTCGTGAACGCCTACATCCGCTTCGTCGTCGACCAACCGGTGCTTGCTCGGGTCTATCTGACCATCGCCCTCTCGGGCGGCTTGACCGATCCCGACCTGGGACAACGGATCCTTCGCCATCACCGGGAACGGCACCTCCGCTTCTCACAGGCATTGCTGCGCGACCGCGAGGGTCTCGCCGAATCGATTGCCATGGAGCGCAGCGAGGCCTTGCTGGCGGCGTTGAACGGGTACGCCTTTCACGCCGTAATCGACGCCCACTTCGACTTCGGCGCCCATGCACGCCGGCTTCTCTCGATGGAACCGGCTCCCTGAAGCCCCCGAGGTCGGTCTGACCTCCTGCATTCAAAGCCTGATGGGCGTCGTATGGTTTGGCGATGGAATACGCCCTGATGACCGAGCCGCAGATCGGCGGCACCTACGAGCAGATCCTCGCGGCGGCCAGATGGGCCGAGCGTCAATCCCTGGTGAGTTTTGCCCGGTCGGACCACTACTACTCCAACCGCCAGCCATCTCCCGACGCCACCGACGCCTTTGCAACTCTGGCCGGCCTGGCTCGGGAGACCACAACGATCCGTCTGGCCGTCTTGTCAACGCCGATCACCTTCCGACATCCTGCTGTCATCGCCAAGAACGCCGCCACCTTGGACCAGATGTCTGTTGGGCGTTTCGACCTCGGTGTCGGCACAGGATGGATGGATCTCGAGCATCGAGCTTTCGGGATTCCCTTTCCAAACCAACAGGTGCGTTTCGAGATGCTCACCGAAGCTCTCGGGTATCTGAGCGCGGCCTTCTCCGGCGAGGGTTTCTCGGGGTCGCACTTCGAGATCGATGCCGATGCTCGTCCCCGACCAACGGGGTTGCGAGTCATCGTTGGAGGATCGGGCGCCTTCAAGACTCCCCGCCTCGCCGGTCGATATGCCAACGAGTACAACCACTTCCTGGCCCCGGCCGAGGCCATCGCACCCAAGGTGAAGGTGATGCATCGGGCCGCAAAACAAGCCGGGCGCGCCCCAGACGACATCACCGTGTCGGTGATGGGGCAGGTGGTGGCGGGACCCGACGACTCCGCTTACGCCAGAGCGTTGAGGTCATGGGCCACGAAACGCAGCCTCACCAAGACGGAGGCGGACCAACGCCTGACCGAACTCGGCATCCCTCATGGACCAAAGGACCGGATCGCCGAACAATTGGACGGACTGGCTGCGATCGGCGTATCGCGTTTCTACGTGCAGTGGCTCGACCTCGCAGACCTGGACGGTCTGGCCGAGATGTGGCCGGTGTTTCAGGAAAGCTGACCCCAAATCGCCGCAGTCGACTGTGACAGATCATCGATGCTGATCGGGAACACCGTGTCTGGCGTGCCGCCGGCTGCCCACAACTCGCTGTGGCGACGCAATGCCTCATCGGCGTAGACAGGCAGATCGTGGCCAAAAGGCGGAGTGCCACCGGCAGCGAATCCGGTCGAGTCTCGAACCTCGTCGAGCGAGGCACGGACGGCCCGGTCCCCGCCCGCCATGGCCGCCAATCGGTTCGTGTCGAGCCGACGGTCACCCGGGACCAGCGCCAGAACCGGCCGGCGGGCCGACCCGGGCCCTTCGATGATGAACACGAGCGACTTCACGATCGCGGCAACAGGACATCCAACCGCATCGGCAGCAGCACCGGCAGTCTTGGTGCCCTCCGGGAAGCGGCGCACCAAGAACGGGACACCGTGATCTTCTGCGACCAGGCCGAGGCGCCGCGTCGACGGGGGAAGTGGACCGTGCTCGTACTCAGTCATGACCGGAAAGCTAGAAGACCTATTCGAGCATACA
>JBFJTO010000159.1:0-4324 GCA_041625295.1 Acidimicrobiia bacterium
CGGCCGTGTTTCAGCTTGGCTGGTCTGCCCCCGAGGTGGAAGGGTCGGCAGACTTTTCTCGGGTGGTGGTCACCTTCACCGATGTCACCGAACTCGAAGTTGCCCGGGAACGGTTCCAGACGTTGTTCGAGTCGTCTCCGGTTCCGACCCAACTCACCGATTATCGGCCCATGTTGGCTGAGATCGAAGCGATTGAAACTGCCGGGTCCACCGACGTTGCAGCCTATTTCGTAGCAAACCCTGATGAGGCGTTGCGGATCGGCCAGCAGGCGGTTGTGGTTGCCGCTAATCCGGCAATGGCTGCCATGTTGGGTGTGTCGGAGACCGGCTCGGTGGAGGGGCCGGTGGCGGACCGGCCGGGTCTGGTTTTTCCCGCGGAGGCTGTGGCCGAGAGTCTTGTCGAGGTGGTCAGATCACCACGTGGGGGAACCATCCAGATGCACGGTGTCTTGGCGGGCAGGCCGGTGGCGTTGCAGTATCGATGGTCGGTGCCGGTGGTTGCAGGGTCTGCCGACTTTTCCCGCGTTGTGACTTCCTACAGCGACGTGTCCGAGATCGAACGGGAGCGGGAGCGTTTCCAGGCGCTGTTCGAAGCGTCACCCGTGGCGACCCAGATCGCCGATTACCGGCCCATGATCGCCGAGATCGAGACGAGCGGCGGAGTGGGAATCGGTGACATCGACAAGATCGGCGCTTTCTTGGCAGAACACCGTGAGGTGGCGGCCCGGGCCCGGGAGAAGATCGTTGTGTTGATGTCGAATCCGGCGATGGCACGGCTCGTTGGTGCGGAGGACCTATCGTCTACGGTTGGTCTTGTCGCTGACCGGCCGGGATTGGAAGTGCCCGACGAGTCGGTGCCGCCGGTGATCGCCGCGGTTTTGGCTTCGCCCAGATCCGGATCGGCGAATGTGGCCTGTCTGCTCAGGGGGCGCCCGGCCGTGTTGTTGTATGGCTGGTCGATGCCCATGGTCGGCGGTGCCCCCGACTTCTCGAGGGTGGTGGCTACCTTCGTGGACGTCACTCCGATCGAGGCCGAAAAGCAGCGTTTCGAAGCATTGTTCGAGTCGTCGCCGGTGCCGATGCGGCTGTTGGACATGTCAATGGCGGCGGCCTGGGTGAATGGGCTTTTGGATTCGGGTGTGACCGACCTGGAGGCGCACTTCCACCAGAATCCCGACCAGCTTGTTGAGGGGTTGGCCCGCATACAGGTGACCGCGGCGAATCAGGCTGCGGCGAGGTTGTACGGCATGTCACCTAGCGAAATGCTCCGCTCTGTCTCTGAGCAGCCGAGCCTGGCCCACGATCAGGCGGTCGCCGTCGGTGGATTCATTGCGTTTGCGAATGGAGCGCAGGAGTTCAGCGCCGACGGGGACGTGGTGACGGCCGGCGGGACCGTCCGGCATGTCCGACTTCAGATGGTGGCGCCCAAGATCGGCAGTCAGGTCGATTACAGCCGGGTGATCGCCGCCACTGCCGACATGACCGATGTCGAGACGGCCCGCCGTGAAGCTGAACGCCTGTCCACGCTCAAGACCCAGCTGATCGCTTCGGTTTCTCATGAATTGAGGACTCCCTTGACCGCGGTGGTCGGCTATTCGGATCTTCTCGAAACCGGACGCAAACACCTGCCCGATGGCGACGTCGAAGAGATGGTGACTGCGATCGCGGCTTCGGGCCGGCAGATGTCGGGGATCGTCGAAGACCTGTTGACATCGGCCCGTTCCGACCTGGGACAGTTGGCGATCGCCCCGGCTTTGATCGATCTTCACGTCGAAATCGAAGCCACCTTGCCCACCATCGACATGGCGGGCAGGACGGTGACCATTTCCGGGGATTCGGCGGTGGCGTGGGCCGATTCGGGTCGGGTACGCCAGATCATCCGCAACCTGGTCACCAACGCTATCCGCCACGGCCAACCCCCAATCGAAATCGCAACCTGTGTCGAGGATGGACTGGTGTGTATGCGAGTGTCCGACCGGGGTCCCGGAGTCGCCGAAGACGTAGCCGGCAGGCTTTTCGAACTGTATTGGGTGGGCAACCGGGCGTCCGGTCACACCGAATCGGTGGGCATGGGCCTCAACCTGTGCCTCACCCTGGCACGCAGAATGGACGGCGACCTGTTCTACCGTCGCAACGGCGGCACAACCGTTTTCGAACTCACCTTGCCCGCCTTGCCCGAGAGGGCGTCAGAAGCGATTTCGGCCTGACCGCCCGCCTCTAGCCCTGGTCTCGCAGCGGGAGGGCAAGCTCGAAGACGGATTCGCCTTCGTGATGGCGATAGGTGAGGTCTCCGTCCATGAGTCGGGCGAGATGCCTCGAGATGGTGAGGCCGAGGCCCAGTGAAGATGTCAGGGCGGGATCTTGGTGGCCGTGTCGGAAAGACCCGAAGATGTGCTCCTGGTCATGTTCGGGGATCTCCGGTCCGTCGTCGCACACGCTGATGCGGCCGTTGGTGGCGTCGTTGCTGATAGCCACCCGGACTCGGTCTCCCCCGTATTTGATGGCGTTGGAGATGAGATTTCGAAGGATCTGGCGGACCCTGGTGGGGTCGCCTGTGATCGGAGGCGACGCCCCGGTGACCTCGATGTGTGCGACAGCCGGCTGGTTCCAATGTTCCAGCACTTGGGCAGCCTGGGCCGTCAGGTTCACCGCCGCATGGGCGACCGCCAGCGTTCCTGCCTCGGCCTTGGCGGCGACGAGCAGGTCATCGACGATGTTGGCGAGGTCGGCTCCTTCCTCTGCGATCAGGTGGATCATCTGGGAGCGCTCCCGCGCCGACAGTCCGGAGGCTTCGTTTTCGAGCAGTTCGGCGAAGCCCACCACCGCGGTGAGGGGAGTGCGCAACTCGTGGGCTACCGAAGCGATCAACTCGTTCTTGGATTGCAGGGACCTTTCGAGATCTCGTTGAGCCGTTTTCCAGTCGGTGATGTCACGGACGATCACCATCGTCTCGTCGGAGTCCGGGATTGCGAAGACACGAGCTTCCCGATCACGCACCTGGTTGTCGACGGTGAACTGGTAATCCCACGACTGGGTGTGTCCGGTGGCCTGTGCTCTTCTGACTTTGGCTTTCAGCTGGTTAGCGAGCTTGGCGGGCAGTACTTCCCCGAGCTTTTTGCCGAGAACGCGCTCCACAGGGAGGAAGAGCCCTCCGGCCGGTGGTACCTGGTAGAAGACGAACGTGCCGTCGGGGCTGAGACGGTAGATCATGTCGGGGACGGCGTGGAGCATGGCCAAACTCTGCGCTTGGGTGATGCGGAGGGTGTCTTCTGCAAGTTTGCGTCGGATCGTGGAACCAAGTTGTGATGCGACCGCTGAGATAGTGTCGACCAGTTGCAGATAGTCGGACGGGCGGTCTTTCAAAAGAAACACGAGCACGGCAACCACCTCATTCTCGGTGATCGCTGGAACGGCGACAGCGGCGGTCATACCGAACTGTGCCGCCAGGTCCTTGCGCACGAAGCCAGGGTCGGCGGCAACGTCGGGAATCACCAACGGCTGTTTGGATACCCAAACCTGCCCGGGCATCCCCACTCCCGGCTCAAAGGTGATCGACATGCTTGCTTGTTGGAAGGCATCCAGTTCTTCTGACACTGCATAAAAGGCGGCGCTGGTCTCCAGCCGGGAGCCGTCCGCACTCGGCAGCCAGGCTGCCCCGGTGGTCCAACCTGTGTACTCACAAACGGTGCGGAGAACGGTGAACAATGCCGCGTCGACGTCCCTGCTTGAGGCGATGGCAGAAAGGCAAGCTCTTGTGAATTCACGCTGCTTCGCCTCCCTGTGCGGCTCGGTGACGTCACGCAGGATTGCTGTGAACTCCATGTCTCGGTTGACCGACCGCTTGGAGATTGTGACCTCAATAGGGAACTCCTCGCCGCTACGCCGCAGACCCGTCATCACCCGGCGGGTGCTCATTGGCCGCCGCGAGACGCTGCCTTTGGCAAAACCCTGCACATGTTGGGGATGTACGTTCCGAACCCGGCCGGGCATCAGCATCACGAGAGGTTCACCGATGACCTCCCAAGCCGGATACCCGAACACTGACTCGGCCTCTGAGTTGAACAGAACAATCCGCTGGTCACCGTCTATCCCGATGATCGCGTCTGCAGCAGACTCGAACAGCTCGCGATAGCGCTGCTCGCTGCCGCGCATCTTCTTGGCCACCTGGTTGTAGAAGACGGCAATACCGGTAAAAGACGCTGCCAGCACGAACAGCGCATGCAGACCCGTGTCTGCCATCGATGGATGGCCGGCCGCCAGCGACACCATGATGACCGCCCCGAGGAACGCTATGTACACGACTGCCTGCCGCGGTTCGAGAAGC
>JBFJTO010000160.1:0-4276 GCA_041625295.1 Acidimicrobiia bacterium
GGGGTCGCCCCAAAAGCGATGGAACGCCTCTGCGTCTCCGACGGTGGCCGGCTTGAGGTGAAGTCGGGAAGTGTGGAGAACCGGCTGCATGTGTGCCAACAGGCTACGGGTGTCCACTCAACAACCCGTTTCGATACAGAAGGACCCGGCTCAACGCCGGGTCCCTCTGTGGTGGGGCGAATGACGGTGTGATCAGTCGCCGGCACCTGACTCCGGTGCTTCGACAGCGTCAGAGGTGGTGTCGGCGGCGTCAGGGGCCTCCGCCACGTCAGGAGTCTCGGCGGCGTCGGGAGCCTCGGCCACGTCAGGAGTCTCGGCGGCGTCGGGAGCCTCGGCCACGTCAGGAGTCTCGGCGGCGTCGGGAGCCTCGGCCACATCAGCGATGTCCGCCACGTCCGCAGTGTCGACAGCGTCCTGCGCGTCCGCTTTATCGGTGACAGTTTCAGAGTCCTGGCTGAGATCGGCTGTCTGAACAGAGTCAGATTCGGGCCGGGGAAGGTTTATGCCGACATGCTCGGACGCATCTGCGACAACGGTCTGGACATTATCGGGAAGGTGGTTGGTTGCGGCGAGGCCACCGGTCGTCGCGGCTGCGACTGCGATCGTCCCGAACACGATCTTGGCGAGTAAGGGAGTTGCGAGTGTCTTCCACATGGGCTTGGTCCTTCGAAGTTTGCGGGATCGCCGCGCCGGCAGGTTGGTGCCAGTCGTGGCCTGTGCCAAGAGGAGCGCTTCGCTGGCTGCCCGTGTCACATGAAGAACCGCGAAGTCTTCACTCGGCATGCCCATCGCCGAACCGCGAATGTCAGCAAACGCTTCCGCCAGAGGCGATTCGTTGCTCGACGCGGTGAAGATCCGCTCGATCTCGTCGTCTGTGAGTCCGTTGATGCTCATCTCGTCGTAGTTACCCCCGATGAAGCTCATAGGGTTACGACCCCCTTCTCGATAGCGCTACTCAGAGCAATCAGGGCACGACGTTGAAGCTGCTTGACGGCCCCAACCTTCTTCCCCATTATCCGGGCCGTCGCTTCCAGGGTCTGGTCACCAACGACTCTCAGAGCGATCACGTCCCGCTGGTCCTCGGTCAAGTCGTCGAGCAAACTGAGTACGCCATCCGTCTCGATCGCCAACAGGGCGGCATCTTCCGCGCTTTCGGTGGCAGGCAATCTGTCGACGTCTTCCGACAAGAGGGGGAGTTGAGGCTTCCGGGCCGCCCGGCGACGCTCGTTCGAGAGGCGATGATGTGCGATGACGAACACCCACGACCGAAACGATGAAACATCCCCGCTGAATCCGCCCAGATTGCGTGCCAGATCCACGAATACATCACCGAGCAGATCCTCAGGCTCGCGGGCGCCACGAACCCTGAGATACCCAAGGATCTGCGGCGCCAATTCTCGGTAAAGACGGCTCCACGCCCACTCCGAACCCTCACGGGCGGCATCGATGAGTGAATCGAACTCGTGGGCGTTCATGAACGGGCTATCGGCCGCGGCCATCCGAAACTTGAGTGTCGGAACTGGAACGGCCTGTCTACCTCAAACCTTTACGTACGGGGCCAGGCCGCCGGTCGGCTCCACTTCGACGTCAGCGAGTCCGAGCCATCCGGCCATCGTTTTCATCTCCGCCGCCAACGCCGAACCAAGCCGCACCGGGTCGCAGCCGGGTTCGAAATGGGCGGCACGCACCAGAAGTCGACCTGCCTGCCGGTCGGCCTTCACATCGACCCTGCCCTGCAACCGACCATCGAGCAGAACGGGAAGCACGTAGTAGCCGAACCTGCGCTTCTCTTTGGGTGTGTAGATCTCGATCCGGTACTCGAACCCGAACAGCCGCTCGGCTCTGTCCCGATTCCAGACGACGGGGTCGAAGGGGGATAGCACCGCAATGCCCTCGATCGAGCGGGGCACACCGGCCCCGGGGTCGAGGTACCCCGGGTCCTTCCACCCATCGACTCGAACCTCTTCCAGTCGGCCCGACGCAACCAGGCCTTCGATCTGTTGTCTGGCTTCCGTGGTCTTGATCCGGAACTGGTCTGCCAGGTCGGCAGCGGTGCCAACGCCCTGAGCAAGCGCACCCAACATCACCAACTCCCGAATGGCCTCGGATCTGTCTGCTTCAGGCTCGCCGAGGGTGGCCGGCGGAATCACCCGATGGATGAGGTCATAGAAGATCTTGAACTGTGGGTCGCGGCGGTGAACGGCCAGTTCACCTGTGATGTACAGCCACTCGAGGGCGATCCGACCCGGCTTCCAACCCCACCAGGAACCACCAGACGGTCCCGCTGAGTCGAGATCCGAAACCGACAACGGACCCCTTTCCCGAACCGCCCGATGTATGTCTGCGAGAAACCCAGGGTGCTCTTCCTCCAGCGTTTCCAGATCGCGCCACAGGCGATCGCGGCTCATACGGTGCCGGATCAAACGATGCACCCTCATCGGCATGACCGAAGCCATGTGGCCCCAGTACTCGAAGTTCTCTCCGCTGGTCCAAAGCCAATCGTCCAGCTTGTCGCGGTCGTAAGGGCCCAGACGTGAAAAGAAAGGCATGTAGTGGGCCCGGGCCGCCACGTTCACCGAATCGAGCTGGACGACCGAGTTGATGTCGAGAACCCGACGAAAGTGACGGACGTCGATGCGTCCCGTCGGGCGATGCGATCCGAATCCCTGCGCTCCGAGAAAGATCCGGGCAGCCTGATCTGAAGTTAGGCGGCGCATGGCCCGGCAACTTAACCGGAACCGGGAGCAACGGTCTGCGGAATAGAACCTCGCGCCCGGGTTTGTGGGAACATCGGCCCACGATGATCTCTCGCTATTCGCTCCCCGACATGGCCGCCATCTGGTCCGATCACAACAGGCTCTCGGCCTGGAAGGAAGTAGAGGCCGCCGTCGTAAACGCCTGGGCGCGGCTGGGCGTTGCACCGGAAGCTGCGGCGGAGGCAGCCGCGGCGGCGCCGGTGCCCACCCCCGAAGCCGTGGCGGAGAGGGAAGCCGTGACCGACCACGACATGGCAGCCTTTGTCGACCTTCTGGCCGCATCGGTCACGACCGGCGGTGAATGGATCCACTACGGGTTGACCTCGTCGGATGTCCTGGACACGGCGGGGGGAGTGATTCTGAGAGAAGCGGCCGACCTGCTGCTCGCGGGCATCATCGAACTCGAGAAGGTGGTGATCAGGCGCGCCTTCCAGCACCGTGACACCGCAATGATCGGACGCACCCACGGAATCTGGGCGGAACCGACCAGCTTCGGGCTGAAGCTGGCCACATGGGCATTCGAGATCGACCGCAACCGGATCCGCATGCTTCGAGCGCGGGAAACCGTCGCCGTAGGCAAGATCTCCGGAGCGGTAGGCACCTATGCCCACACCCCGCCTGCCATCGAAGAGGCGGTCTGCGCTCAACTCGGCATCGGCATCGAACCGGCGTCATCCCAGGTGACGATGCGCGACCGCCACGCCGAGTTCCTACAGGCGATCGCACTCACCGGAGCAGCCATCGAACGCTTCGCCACCGAGGTTCGACACCTGCAGCGTTCCGAGATCCGTGAGGCGATGGAGCCCTTCAAGACCGGTCAGAAGGGCTCGTCCTCGATGCCTCACAAGCGCAATCCGATCCTCTCGGAGAGAATGACCGGGATGGCAAGGCTCTTGCGAGGCTATGCCCAGGTTGGGGTCGAGAACATCGCCCTCTGGCACGAGCGCGACATCAGCCACTCGTCTGCGGAGCGGGTGGCGCTCCCCGACGCCTGCCTGACGCTGCACTACATGCTGACCAAGTTCACACGCCTGATCGACGGCCTCGTGGTCGACGAATCCCGCATGCTCGCGAATCTCGAATCGACCAGAGGCTTGGTGTACAGCCAGGCCGTGTTGCTCGCACTGGTCGAGGACCAGGGTCTTGCCCGCGATGCCGCCTACCGGATCGTTCAGCGAAACGCGATGCGGGCCTGGGATGAAGGTCTCGAGCTCGCCGATCTCCTTGCCGCCGATTCCGACGTCGCTTTGAGTCCGTCGAGGCTGAACGCGTGTTTCGACGCCAAACGAGCGCTCATGAACACAAGCGTCGTGTTCGATCGCCTCGAGGGACTTCGGGCTCAGTTGCCCGCAGGTGGGTAGACCGCGGCGAGGGTCTTGGTGAAGGACTCGACGGGAACAAGAACCTGAGCACCCAGCGAAGTCCGGTAATCCTTGACCGGGATGTGCACTCGTTTGATGGCGCCCTCCTCGAGGTTCCGGTACCTGAAGGCCAAAGACGCGGCCTCTGATACCGACCAC
>JBFJTO010000161.1:0-4223 GCA_041625295.1 Acidimicrobiia bacterium
GGGTCGTGGTGGGTGTGCTCGATCCCGATCGCCACGTTGCCGGCCGGGGAGTCAGACATCTGAGACAGGCCGGCATCGAAATCGTGACCGACATCCTCGAGGATCACGAAATCGAGTCTGTTGATCCCGCGTACTTCCACCACCGGCGAACCGGCCTCCCTTTTCTGACCGTCAAAGCGGCTGCAACGCTCGACGGCCAAACCGCGGCCAGCGACGGGACCTCGCAATGGATCACAGGTGAGGAGGCCCGCCGCGATGCCCACATGCTGCGGTCCACGGTCGATGCGGTGATGGTGGGCGCCGGGACTGTGAGAACCGATGATCCTCGCCTGAACGTGAGAATCCCGGGATACGAGGGTCCGCAACCCAAGCCGGTCATCGTGCTCGGGAGCCAACCGATCCCTGCCACGGCTCGCATCTGGGAGCGCGACCCGATCGTGATAGCGGCAGGACCGGCAGATGTGCGGGGCACCGTGATCGAAGCCGCAGGCATGGACGGCGGGATCGATCTATCCATCGGCATGGCCCGTCTCGCCGAGATGGGATATCTCGACGTTCTCGTCGAAGGGGGAGCCCGCCTCGCCGGCAGCCTCTGGAAAGCGGGGCTCGTCAACAGGGGGATTCTCTACCTTGGGGGCAGGGTCGCAGGCGGAATCGGGATCGGTCATTTCAAGTCCGTGTTCGAGACTCTCACCGATGCCACGTCCGTCCAGATCTCCGACGTCCGTATGGTTGGAGACGACGTCCGAATCGAATGGAGAGTCTGAAAACGTGTTCACGGGCATTGTGGAATCGGTGGGCGTCGTCACCGCCTTGGACGGTGGGGGAGAAGGCCGGACGATCACCATCGAGGCCCCTGATGTCGTTGCCGGGCTGCCGGTGGGCGGTTCCATTGCCGTGAACGGGGCGTGTCTGACCGCCGTGGCGGTCACCGAAATCGGTTTCGAGGTGGAGGCGATCAGCGAAACCATGCGGCGCACCAACCTGGGCCGGTTGCACGTAGGGGATCGCGTGAATCTCGAACGAGCGATGCGCGCCGATGGCCGTTTCGACGGACACATCGTCCAGGGCCATATCGATTGCGCTGGCACCGTGACGGAGAAGGCCGCCGATGGGAACGGCGTGAGAGTGAGGGTGGAGTGCGGCCGGACCTTCATGAAACATGTGGTCGAGAAGGGGTCGATCACCGTCAACGGGGTGAGCCTGACCGTCTCAGGAGTGGATGACACCGGCTTCGAATTCGCCTTGATTCCTCACACGCTTGCTGTCACGACGTTCGGGGGAATCGGCATCGGGGAATCGGTCAACCTGGAAGCCGATATTCTGGCCAAATACGTTGAACGGTTGATGGAGCCAAAGTGACGTTCGCACCTGTTGAAGAACTGATCGCCGAGATTGCCGCAGGGGGCCTGGTGATCGTCGTTGACGATGAAGACCGCGAGAACGAGGGCGACCTGATCGTCGCCGCCGAGAAGATCACAGCCACGCAGATGGCATTCATGATCAGGCACACCAGCGGCATCATCTGTCTCTCCGTGGTACCGGAACGACTGGATCGGCTCGACCTGCCTCAAATGGTCGCCGACAACACCGATCGCCGCCACACCGCCTTCACGCACTCAGTCGATGTATCCGCCGGAACGACCACCGGCATTTCCGCAACCGACAGGGTCAAGACTGTGAGAGCGATTCTGGATCCCGGCACCGTGCCGCAAGATCTTTCACGGCCCGGACACATCTTCCCGCTCCGCTACGAGGAGGGGGGTGTGTTGCGCCGTGCCGGCCACACCGAGGCAGCCGTCGATCTGGCCACGGCTGCAGGGCTTGTTCCAGCCGGTGTTCTCGCCGAAGTCATGAACGACGACGGGACAGTGGCCAGGCTTCCAGAACTGGAAGTCTTCGCGAAAGAGCATGGGCTGTTGATCGGATCCATCGCCGACATCATCGCTTATCGAAGGGAGCGCGAGGAGAAGGTCTTCGAGCGGATGACGGAAGCAACGGTGCCCACCAAGTACGGCAGCTTTCGAGCGGTCGGTTTTCGGTCATTGGTCGACGAGCGCGAACACATCGCTTTCGTCGCTGGAGAGATCGGGGATGGCGAAGACACCCTCGTCCGGGTGCACTCGGAATGTCTCACCGGCGATGTCTTCGGATCGCTCCGATGCGACTGCGGTCCGCAACTCGATCTCGCTCTGGCAAAGGTCGCCGAAGAAGGTCGCGGCGTCGTCTTGTATATCCGGGGCCATGAGGGCCGCGGCATCGGACTGTTCCAGAAACTCAAGGCCTATGCGCTTCAAGACGCCGGGCGGGACACGGTGCAGGCCAACGAGGACCTCGGAGTGCCGGTCGATGCCCGTGATTACGGGATCGGTGCCCAGATTCTCTTCGATCTCGGTGTTCGTTCGATGAGGCTGCTCACCAACAATCCCGCCAAACGAGCCGGAATTGAGGGCTATGGACTGCGCATCGTGGAGCGGGTGCCCCTGGTAACCGGGCGAAATCAGCACAATCAACGTTATATGGAGACCAAGGCCTCGAAACTTGGTCATCTGTTGGGCGGAGAATGACCAAGGTCTCGAACGCCGAACCCGGCGAGGGCCCCAAACGCATCGGCGTTGTCGTCGCAGAGTTCAACCAGTCGATCACCGAGCGCCTCGTGGCCGGCGCCGTGAAGATGCTCGGAGAACTGGGAGTCGAGACAATCGACGTCGTCAAAGTTCCCGGAGCCCTCGAACTCGCCGTGGTCGCCGACCGGCTGTTGAACATCGGCTGCGAGGGTGTTGTGGCGGTCGGAGCGGTGATCAAAGGAGACACCGATCACTACGAGATCGTTGCCAACGTGTCAGCAGGGGCTCTGGCGGATGTGGCGCTCCGACATGGCAAGCCAGTGGGGTATGCGGTGCTGACCGTGCAGGAATACGAGCAGGCACTCGAGAGGGCACTTCCTGGCCCCGCCAACAAGGGCGCCGAGGCAGCACTCGCGGTCTTCGAGACCGTACGGGCATTGAACGGACTCAGTTGAACGAAAGCGGGCATGCGGAATCCTCATCCCGGCTTTCGGCTATCATTTCGGGCACAACAGAGCTTCAAGTGGAGGCCGCTGCCTCCCACCCGGCCACCCACGGTGCGCCGAGGTCACCCGCACAAGGCCCCATCAGGGGTCTTGGCTTGGCAGCAAGGTCCTTTCTTGCTGCTTTTTCTATGAGATGAACTAGGAGGTTGCGAGATCGCTGATTTGCGTGTGAATGGGTACATCCGGGCCAACGAGGTGAGAGTCGTTGCCCCCGATGGGTCCCAGATCGGGGTTAAGAAACTGTCAGAGGCACTGTGGCTGGCCGACCAACTCGGTCTCGACCTCGTCGAGGTTGCGCCTGGAGCCAAGCCGCCCGTGTGCCGGCTCATGGATTACGGGAAGTTCAAGTACGAGCAATCGGTCAGAGACCGTGAAGCTCGCAAGAAACAGACGCGAACCGTGATCAAGGAGACGAGGCTCTCGCCTCGTATCGCCGACCATGACTTCGATATGCAGGCTCGGCGGACGATCGAGTGGCTGTCTGGCGGTGACAAGGTGAAGGTGACGGTGCGTTTCCGGGGTCGAGAACGCGAGCGTCCCGAATTCGGAGAGCGAATCATGTTTCGACTGGTTGAGGCCGTCGAAGAGTATGGAACGGTGGAGCAGGCTCCCAGCCTGGAAGGCCGAAACATGTTCATGACCATCACACCTCTCCGCAGACGTTCGGTTCGATCCGAACCAACCCCCGAAGCGACGCAGGCAGTGGCCGACCAATCTGAAGAAGAGTAAGGAGGCCGGTATGCCCAAGATGAAGACACATCGCGGCGCCGCCAAGAGAATCAAGGTCACCGGTTCGGGCAAGCTCGTGCGCGGCCGGGCCGGGCGAGGCCACCTCAAATTGGCCAAGGGAAAGAACCGGTTCCGCCGTCTCAAAGGCGGGGCGGATCTGGCACCCGGCGACAACAAGGTCGCCAAGCGGATGCTCGGCCTGTGAGCGCAGAGGAGGTATCGAGATGGCACGCGTAAAACGGGCCGTACACGCCAAGAAGGCGCACAACAAGGTCCTGAAGAGGGCCAAAGGTTTCAAAGGCGCCAAGAGCCGGCGTTTTCGAGCTGCGAATGAGCAGGTCATGCAGGCCATGCAGGACGCCTACAGAGACCGTAGGGACCGCAAGGGTGATTTCCGCCAACTGTGGATCACGCGGATCAA